>CAIUHT010000544.1 GCA_903898975.1 uncultured Planctomycetaceae bacterium | reverse complement strand
GGGTGCTGCTGGCGGTCGGTGCCCCTCCCGCGTTCGCGGAAGAGTGGCCCACCGAACAACTTCTGGCCCGAGCCCGGCAGGTGTGGCAGTCGCGAGGGCCCAGCGAAGTCGTGCCCGGGCCCAGCGAACTGATCGAGCTCGCGATGCGTGATCTCCGTCGGGAGCACGACCTGCGGCTCCGACGCTGGCTCGCGGCGGGTGGAGAGAGTGTGGCCGAAGAAGTCCGCCTCGACGAATGCGCCGACGGTCTGCGGCTGCGGGGAGAGGTCTCGGGGTTCGAAGCTTTCGCCCCGCGTGCCTGGATCGCCACGGGGACCAGCGGCCAGCGGCCGGCCTGGGCGCAGTTTGACTCCCGCGCGGTTTTCTCGGCCAGCGACGCCCTGATGCTGACGGAGGTTCCCCGCTCGGCGGTCGTGATTGGGGCTGGGACCACCGGTCTGGAAACGGCCCGGTTCCTCGCCGCCCTGGGGACGCGGGTGCTGCTGATTGATCGGGGGCGGCCTGCACTGGAACGGTCGGCCTGCGGGGGCGAGCGACTCGAGCGCCTGCTGCTGCGCGAAGGGATTGGGTGGATGCCCTACTCGGAAGTGATCTCGGTCGCGCCAGGTTCTGCCGGGGGAGCCACCGTTCAGTTGGTCTCGGGCGAAGTGTTGAGCACGCAGACGGCGTGGCTGGCGATCGAGTCGCGGGGGCGGACGGAGGAACTCGACCTGCCCACCGGAGCGCTGGTAGCCGATGAACGGGGTCGCCTGTGGTGTGATGCCCAACTGCAGACCAGCCATCCCCGCATTCGCGTGGCGGGCGGTTTGGCGGCCTGGCACGAGGACGTCGCCGGCGATCCCAACACGCTCCGGCAGCGCGTCTGGGAAGAATCGCATTCGCCCGTGGCCGCAGCGGCCTTCGCGGCCCGCGGTTGAGTCGCGGCCCGCAGGTCAGTGGCCCCCAGCGGGCTGAGTGGTCGGATTGAGCGGCGCGGTTGGAGGAGAGTTCTCGTCCAGATCTCGCGAGCCACTGCGGGTCGACGTCTCTCCGTCGTGCCAGGCGCCGTGAGACGCCGTCCGACTTGACCGTGAGCGAGCATCATCCCCTCGGTGCGTGTGCCACGCGCGGCAATTCGCCCTGAAGTGGGGGGGCCAGCAGACCGCCCCCGCTTTGGCTTGCTCGATGTGAGTCCGGTCGGTTGGGGCCGTATCAATCGAGCACGGGAGGGCTCTTGGCCTGGCGTTGTCGCAGGCGCTCGACCACGTGGGCAATATCGGCGGCGAGCGGGGCTTCGAACGCGAGGGGGATGCGGGTAATCGGGTGCATGAACCGCAGGCCGAAGGCGTGCAGGGCCTGGCGATTGAGCAGGCACGGGTTGAGCGGGTCGGTGTCGTCGACCGCACGGGGCCCCGGTTCTTCCTCCTCGGTTTCGTCCACCAGCTCGGCAGCGGAACGCCCCGGTCCCGATGTTCGCTCAGCCGTGACCCCGGTTTGAGCAGGTCCGCTGGCTGGGCCTGCCAGCGGTTGGTCAGCCAGAGTCGGCTGCGGTTTCGACGCCCCCGTGGTTGGTAACTGGTCGCCCCGACCGAAGAACGGGCTGGCGAGCCGCTTGGGCTGCCAGTCCAGATCGCTCAGATGCAGGGCCGCCGAGGGGCCGTAGAACTCATCTGCCAGGACCGGGTGCCCAATCGAGGCAAGATGCACGCGGATCTGGTGGAGCCGACCCGTCAGTGGGCGGGCCAGCACCAGGGTGTACCCAGGGAAGCGTTCGACCACTTCGTACAGCGTTCGCGAAGGGCGGGCCTCGATGGCGTCGGTCGACACCGACATGCGAATCGTCCCTCCGCCAGGCCACTGACCGATCGGGACGTTGATGTCTCCCTTATCGGCTTCCACTTCGCCGTGCACCAGCGCGAGGTAAGACTTCGAAACGCGTCCCTGTTCCCAGCTGATGCCGAGATGGCGATGGGCGAGATGATCTTTCGGACAGACCATCACCCCGCTGGTCAGGCGATCGAGACGATGGACGATGCCGGGGCGGACCAGCCCGGGCCGCTCGGTCTGCTGGTCGAAGTGGGCCTGCAGGGCATTGGCAAGTGAGCCCGAGGCATAGGCCCCGCAGGGATGCACCACCAGGTCGGCGGGCTTGTTGACCACAATCAGCCAGTCGTCCTCGAAGAGCACTTCGAGGGGACGGGGGTCGGGGGGGAGCATGTGGTCGGGAGGCTCGAGCAGGACGACGGAGACCTGCTGACCCTTGTAAACCCGGGTGTGCGTCTCGGCGACGACCCCCTCGACACGCACCTGCCCGGCCCGAACCAGCCGCTGCATGCGGTACGGGGTGTAGTTGCGGAAATGCCGCACCAGGAACGAATCGATGCGCACCCCCTGCAGGTACGCTTCGACCGTCAGGCGGGCGGAGAAGGGCTGAAACTCGCTCATGATCTGCACACGACAATACCGAGGCGGGGCCGTCCCCGCCAATTCGGACGGCACTGCCGAAGCGGACGGGCTTCGCCTGATGTATCCCCCGGCCCGCAGCGGTGTGGGGTTCTGGTTCGTGAGCGGTGGAAACACCGTTGCCATCCGATTCAGCGGGCCCGGCGTAAGTCGAGGCAGGTCTGTATGACCACAAATCGGAGCGGGCCGAGTCAGAACAACTCTCTGTGGCCTGCCGTGCTTGCGAGTCCTCCGAAGCTGTGCCAGGCAAACACCGATGTGCCCGCGCCGCAATCGTCCTCGGGCGGCCCCGACAGTCACTCGCCTGCTGTTCCGCGATGGATGGGTTGACGGTTTGAGGAAGCAGCAGGGGAGGGGCCCGCTGCGGGGGCACCCCAGGGGAAGAGGCCAGTCCGCGGCCTGTCGGCCGAGCGGACGCCAAGTTGCGGCGAGGGAATGACAGGGTTCCGTGCCGGTTGCAGTTGGGGACGTCATCTCTCGCGGCGATCAACCCGTGCTACAATCGTGCTCCGTTCTGTCGTGATCGCCACACCCCGCACTACCGCTGTCCGATGACGAACCCCAACGCACGCACGCTGACTGAGATCTTCCCCCGGCCCCAGCGCTGGTTGGCCGCGCTGCTGCTGGTGGGACTCGTCTGGGGGGCCGGCCCGACGGGACAGGCCGAGGAGCGGTCGGTGACACCTCCCGGCGAGGCCCACGCGACACTCCATGTGACGGAAGGCCTCGTCGCCGAGTTGATCGCCGCCGAGCCACTGGTGGAAAGCCCCGTCGCCCTGGCCTTTGACGCCGATGGCCGGCTGTTTGTCGCCGAGAATCGGGGCTATCCGGTCGGCCCGCCCGAAGGGGAACCACTCCTGGGGCGGATCAGCGAGTTGCTCGACACCAACGGCGACGGGGAGATCGACAGCCGTCGGACGTTTGCGGAGGGGCTGACGTTTCCCAACGGACTGTTGGCCTATCGGGGAGGCTGGGTCGTGACCTGCGCGCCCGACGTGTTGTTCCTCAAGGACGACGACGGGGATGGCCGGGCCGAAATCCGCGAAGTGCTGCTGACCGGCTTTTCGACCTCGGGCAGCACGCAACTGCGGGTCAGTCATCCTGCCTGGGGGGGCGACAACTGGATCTACCTGGCGGGGGGATTGACCGGGGGACGCGTGACCGGCCCCCGACACCCCGATGGGCCGATGGTCGAATTGGCACGGGCCGATCTGCGGTTTCTGCCCGACGGTTCGCGCTGGGAAAAGGTCGACGGCGGTGCCCAGTTCGGCCAGACCTTCGATGACTACGGCTCCCGCTTCATCTGTTACAACCGGGTGCAGGTGCAGCAGGTTGTTGCGCCCGCGGCGACCTGGCGGCGACAACCCTTGCTGCGATTCACCGACACTGTGCACAACTGCCCGGTGGAGGTCGTGTCCGAACCTCTGCGGGGACATGGGGCGGCGGCCCGGTTGTTCCCGCTGACCACGCATGTGACCACGGCGGATTCTCATGCGGGGACCTTCACGGCGGCCTGCGCGGTGACGGTCTTTCGCGGCGACAACCTCCCCGCGGCGTTCCACGGGGCCGTCCTCTCTTGTGACCCGACAGGCAACCTGGTCCATGCCGACCGGCTTATCGCCACCGGGGCGGTCTCGGCCGCCCTCCCGCTGCTGCGCGAGCACGAACTGCTGGCCAGCACCGATCCATGGTGCCGTCCGGTCTTCTTGGCGAACGCTCCCGATGGCACGCTGTACGTCTGCGATATGTACCGCAAAACCATTGAGCATCCCGATTATCTTCCGGTCGAGATCCGCAAGCAGACCGACTTCGAAACCGGGCGCCACAGTGGACGCATCTGGCGTGTCCGGGCAGCGGGGGGAGACGCCGCGCAGTTGGCCGCCCGCCGGGCACCAGCGCTCTCGCGGGTTCCGGCGACCGACCTGGTGGCGCACCTGCGTTCGGCGAACGGGTGGCATCGCGATACCGCGCGGCGCCTCCTGATTGAACGGGATGATCGCAGCGTGCTCCCGCTGCTGCGGATGTTGCTGCGTGACCCGACGGCAGCGCCCGAGGGGGTCGCGGCGGCGGTCTCGGTTGCCCACCATTGGCAGGCTCTGCAGCCTGGTGACTGGCGGAACCTGCTCACCAGTGAGCGGGCGGAATTACGGGCCCTGGCCACCAGGCTGGTCTCGGAGGATCGCGAACTGGTCGCTGGGCTGGCCCGGCTGCTGACAGCGTTGCTGCGTGACGAATCGCCCCGGGTGCAGTTTCAGGCGGCGGTCGCGGTCGCCCAGCTTCCCCCGGGGGGAGAGCCCGAATTCGAGTCGGAACTGTCGACCTCTCTGGCCGAACTCGGTTTGCGGAGTGGCGCCGATCGCTGGACGCGAGCCGCTGTGCTGGCGGCCTCGGCGGGTCGCGAGGCGTCGCTGCTGACGGCTGTCTTGGACCGCCTCGACGACGAGACTGCCGAGGAGGTGAGCGAGAACGACGCAGCTCTTTCCCCCACGTCGCCAGCCACGCCACCCTCAGCCAAAGGGGGCCCGACTGGCCGTTCCGCAGCAACGGGAAGCATCTCGCAGAGGAGTGCGGCCCCGTTTCTGATGGAATTGGGGCGGATTGCGGCGCTCGCACTGCCTGAATCGGCGCTGGTGTCCGACTGTCCGCGATGGCTGGATGCCCCGGGGGACGCCTGGCGGAAACGTGTGCCGTTGTGGACTGGGCTGGCTCGTGGTCTGCGCGAACGGGGCCAGGTGCCCGCCGGGACCGCGGCGTGGTCGAAGTTGCCTTTGACCGAGGGGGGCACATCGGCCTGGCAGACAGCGCTCGAGCGGGCCACGATCGAGCTGCGCACCAGCCTGGCCACACTCGGCAAGCCAGCTTCGCAGGAAAACGCCGCGGATGCCCAAGAGCGGACCGGACCAGCAGGGGACACCCTCGCGGGCGAGCGGGGCAGGGCGGTCGACGCCGCCCCAGGGACGCTGGAATTGCTCGAGTTTTTGGCTGAGGGCCCCTGGGAGGTCGCCGGCCCGCTGCTCCGGACCACCGCCGGCATGGACCACGAAGAGGTTTCCCTGGCCAGCCTGAGGCTGTTGGCGACCGTCCCTCGCGACGAGGTGGCCGGGTGGCTGCTGGAGCCCGACGAATTCGCCCGGCGTTCCCCCCGCGTGCGGGCCGAGATCCTGGCGACGCTGCTCGCTCAGCCGACGCATGCCCGCGGCCTGCTGACGGCGATCGAGGGGCGGACCATTCTACCCACGGCGGTCGACGCGTTTCGCCGGCGCCAGTTGCTGCAGCATCCCGACGCCACTGTGAAAGCCCGCGCCACCGCGCTGTTCGGGCAGCCCGAGGGAGACCGGGCGGCGGTCTATGACGCCTGGAAAGAGGTCGCCGATCTGCCGGGCCATTCTGGGCGGGGGCGCGAGGTCTTCGCCCGAGTGTGTGCGAACTGCCATCGGCTGGACCGGGTGGGGCACGCGGTGGGCCCCGATCTGTTTGGTGTCCGCAATCAGCCAAAGGCGTCGCTGCTGCTGCACATCCTGGTTCCCGATCATGAAATCACCGAGGGCTTCGCGGCTTACAGCGTGGTGACCACCGAGGGACGGGTGCTGTCGGGACTGGTCACGGGGAGCACGCCCGAGCAGGTCACGCTGCGATTGCCGCAGGGGGTGGAGCAGACGCTCCCCCGGGCGAGCCTCCAGGAGTTTTCAGCGGCGGGGGTGAGCCTGATGCCCACCGGGCTGGAACGCGACCTGACGCAGACGCAGATGGCCGACCTCCTCTCGTTCCTGAAGGGCGAGCGGGCTCCCGAGTGAGCGGGCAACGGGCCAGCCTGCTGCGTTGCCGCAGCGACTTTCGCAGCGACTTCCGCGGCCGCCCCGAACGGTCTTGGGGTTAACACCACGTCGGGCGCGTTGTGCCTGGCCGTCCCCGTCTTGTGTCGTCGCTGAAAATGTCGCGAGCCCCTTCCGGGCACGCAGACCTGAGGGGTGGGCGACGCGCAGGCAAGCGGTTGCGGATGAGTCATACAGCGGACAGGGCCGCAACGGTTTGTGCCGCGAATCATTGAGCGGCAGCGTGCCGGACCGCAGGTGACGAAGAGCAGATTATGGGGTGGGGGGAGGCTCGACGAGTTTTTCAAGCCGGCGGAGTGTCTCGGCGGGCAACTGCTTGTCGAGGTGCCCCAGTCGCTGATTGGAGGCCTCGAGTTCGAGGGCCCGGCGGGCCGTTCGGGTGGCGGTCTCCCGGTCGCCACTGGCGGCCTGCATGCTGGCCAGGCTGGCCTGGATCGCCGCCTGCGTGGGATGTCGCCGGGCTGCCTCGGCGAAGGCTTCGGCAGCCTGGCGGGCGGCGTCGCGGCCCGCCTCGGTCTCCCGATCACGGGCCTGCGCTCGCTCCCAGAGCTCACCCAGCGAACGCCAGCTGTTCGCCTGCTCGGGCTGCAGTTCGATGACCGCCCGGCGTCTCCGCACCGCCTCTTCGAAGCTGGGATCGCCCGCCGCCGGGGTGGCCGACGCCTGCCAGCGAAACTCGGCGGCCTGCGCCAGCCGTTCACGGGGCAGCAGCGACCAGCGATCGGCCTCAGCGGCGCGGCGGAATTCCCGCTCGGCGGCAGGCAGCTGACCCCGTTCGAGGGCCTCATCGCCCCGTGCCAGGTGCACGTCGCGGCGAATCACGGGCAGCAGGGCCCATTGAATGATCGCCACCGCAGTTCCCAGTGCCAGCACGGGCCGGACGACAGCCGCCAGCGAGCGCGGCGACCAGCCAGTTCCCCCCGGTGAGTCCGCGACTCCCTCGCTGGCCGGCAACGTGCCAGACTTAACGAAAGCGGGCCCGGGCAGTGTGTTTGGGGCCACCCTCTCTGTGGGGGCTCGCTGCTGCTCGGGCAGGGCCCACAGCAGCAGCAACTGCGCCACCGCCGGGAGGGCCACCCCCCCGGCGAACAGCAGGTGGATCAGCAGGCCCAGCAGCAGCACCCCGGCTCGCCCAGCGGGGACCGCCCCGGGAGACCAGGCACGCGCCAGCGGGAGGGCGACCAGGGCCAGCCCTCCCACCGTGGTCAACTGCAGTTGCAGGCTGGTGTCGGGGGTCAGCAGGGCCAGGCCACCCACCGTCAGCAGCAGTGCGGCCACCTCGGGGCGCGCCGGTGGGGCCGGTTCCGAAACCACGCTCGCTGCCGGGGCGGCGCGGCTCGACCGGCTGCCCATCAGCCACACACTCCAGCCCCATAGCCCCACCACAGCCAGCAGTCCGGGAAGGCCACCGCTGGCCCAGTGATCGAACAGGGCGTTGTGTGGATCGGCGATCTCTTCGCTCGACACGGGCAGTTTGAAGGGGAGGTAGTTCGCGCGGAACTGGCCGGGGCCAACTCCCGTGAGCCAGCGGGTGGGATGCTCGGGGGCGGTCAGCATCTGCCAGGTGCCTCGCCAGTACTCGGCCCGGTACCGCAGCGATTTGAAACTCTCCAGCACAACCAGCCGATCGAGTTGCCCACCCGCCACCGCCGCGGCGACCAGGCCCAACCCCAGCACCGCCCCCGCCAGCCACAGTCGGCGGGGCAGGGGGGAGGTCCCCGGAGTCTCGGGGGCCCCTCGCAGTTCCCGCCTCGTCACCCACACCGCGAGGGGGGCCATCGCCAGGCCGGCCAGCCACGCCGAGCGGCATTTGGTCAGCAGCAGGCAGAACGCAATCGGCACCACCGCCAGCACCCGCCCCCAGCCCACGCGGGTAGAGCGGGTCTCGCAAACGGCGGGGGGCTCGCGAGTGGCGGCGGCTGGCTTTGCCCCACCGGGGGCCCGGAGCGGTTTGGGCGCGGGCCAGAGCCACCAGGCCAGGCCGGTCAGCAGTGCCGCGGCGAAGGTGTTGGCCAGTGCAAAGAGCCCCACCGGTTCCTGGCTGTGCTCCAACCGCGATTCCCACAACACCTGGCCAGCGGGGTCGAGAGGAATTCCGAGTTCGAGATAGATCGCTTCCAGCCGACGGACGTCATCGCGGGCCCGCAGGCGGGTGGCTGGGTCGGAGGAGTCGGTCAGTCGCTGTTGAGCGGCGACCAGTTCGGCCTTGAGATTGCGGTAGTCGGCACGGGCCTGCTGATAGCCCACCAGGTTCTGCCAGATCCCCAGCAGGGCCAAGGCGAAGACCAGGCAGGCAATCAATCGCTGCAGGCGAGCCACCCAGGCCGTTTCGGTCTGCAGCGTTCGCAGGCAGGACCAGGTGGCCCACAGCCCGCACCACTCGGCGATCAGCGAGGTTCCCGCCCGCAGATCGGCGGTGGGGGAGGCCACCAGGAAAGAGAGCAGGGGGGCACCGCAGAACAGGGCGATGAGGGCATCGACCAGCTGCCAGCGGGGCGGGGGGGTTCCGTTCCAGGCCCGCCCTGCGGTCAACACCGCCAGGGCCAGGGCACTGAGCACAGCGAAACCAAGCGTTCCACCTGCAGGGGCGGCTTCGGTCGCCGTCAGCAGTCGGCCGGCACAGGAAGCCGCCAGCAGGATTCCTCCCAACAGGGTCCACCACCCACCCAGGTCGGGGGAGCGTGCGGGAAGTGACGAGGCACGGGAGGCAGTTGAGCGAGTCAACGGGCCACTTCCTGATCGAGACAAGGGCGGATTGAGGAAACGCCAAGACTCATCACGCGGTCACTGGCGACCGAGTCGGGCAGGCCACCCCGCCACGGCACCAGCCCAACGCAGGACGACTGAGTGCTTCCGTTCGGCGGTCCGCAGCTCACGCTCGTGGACATGGCGTGGCAGTTGGGGGAATGGATCAGCATCCCGGCCACGCAGTCTCGAGCGTAAGAACTGACAGATCACGGAGGTTTGGGTCGCTCGAGCCCAGCGGAACAACGACTCAGGCCCCGGACTCGGAGGCCCCGCTTCAGAACAGGTGGCTCAGAAGACCGGGATCAGATCCAGAACCTCAGGCCGAGACCGCCACGTCGGAAGGCGAGGCGGGGGGCGTGCTGGGGCGGGCACCCAGGATGGTCGCCACATCGTCCTGCGAGATTTCCTCGCGCTGCAGCAGGGCGTCGGCAATCTCTTTCAGTTCGCGGCGGTGCGACTGCAGCAGTTGCAAAGCCTGCTCGTTCGCGTTGGCGATGAATCGCTGCACTTCGGTGTCGATGGTGTGCGCCGTCTCTTCGCTGAACAGCCGGGCTTCGTTCATCTCTTTGCCGAGGAAGGGATGCTCTTCGCTCTGCTGGAAGCTGACTGGGCCAATCTTGTCGCTCATTCCCCAGTGGGCGACCATCCGCCGGGCGATGTTGGTCGCCTGCTTGATGTCACTCTCGGCTCCGGCCGAGAACTCGTGGAAGAGGAGTTTCTCGGCAGCACGCCCACCCATGCACATGGCGAGGTGCGAATGCAGCCGCTGTTCGCCCATGTGATAGCGTTCTTCTTCGGCCTGCAGCTGGGTGACACCCAGGGCGCGGCCGCGGGGCACGATGGTGACCTTGTGGACCGGGTCGAGTTCGGGGAGATACCACGCGACCAGGGCGTGGCCCGCCTCGTGGTAGGCGGTGATTTCCCGTTCGCGCTGGCTGAGGACCTCCTCGCGCTTGGGGCCCATCAGCACCTTGTCTTTCGCGACCTCGAACTCGGCGGCACCCACCTGGTCTTTCCCGGCGCGGGCCGCCATCAGGGCGGCTTCGTTGACCAGGTTCTTGAGGTCGGCCCCCGAGAAGCCAATGGTTCCGTTGGCGACCGACTCGAGGTCGACGGTGCTGTCGAGCGGCACCTTGCGGGAGTGCACCTTCAGAATGCCCAGTCGCCCCTCCTTCGTGGGGCGGTCGATGGTGACGTGCCGATCGAAGCGGCCCGGACGGAGCAGGGCGGGGTCGAGCACATCGGGCCGGTTGGTCGCCGCCAGCACAATCACCGCCTCGCTGGGGGTGAACCCGTCCATCTCCCCGAGGATCTGGTTGAGAGTCTGCTCGCGTTCGTCGTGGCCACCCCCCACGCCGGCCCCGCGAATCCGCCCGACGGCGTCAATTTCGTCGATGAACAGGATGCAGGGGGACTTTTCCTTCGCGGTGCGGAACATGTCGCGCACGCGACTGGCCCCCACCCCCACGAACATCTGGATGAACTCGGAGCCATTGATCGAAAAGAACGGAACCCCCGCCTCGCCCGCGGTCGCCCGCGCCAGCAGGGTCTTGCCCGTCCCCGGGGGGCCCATCAGCAAGACCCCCTTCGGAATCTGCGCGCCCAGCTTCGCGAACCGGGCGGGGCTCTTCAGGAACTCGACCACTTCCTGCAACTCGAGCTTGGCCTGCTCCATGCCCGCCACGTCGGCGAAGGTGTTCTGTTGCTCGGCGGGGAGAAACCGCTTCGCGGGACTGCGGATGAAGTTGCTCACCATCGACCCCGTCCCCATGGGGTCACCACTCCGCCGCAACACCATCCAGATCAGCCCGAGCATCAGGCCAAAGCCCAGCAGGCTGACCAGCAGGTTCACGCCTTCGGCCCAGTTGGTCAGGTCGGAGTCGAACTTCACTCCCTTCGCCGAGAGCTCCTCGATCAGTTGCCGGTCCTCGACCGGGGGGAGCACCGTGGTGAACACTTCCTGCCGCGCCTTGTTGGTCTTGGCGTTCACCGGCGGGACCTTCCACTGCCCGGTCAGGCGGTCGTGTGTGAACTTCAACTCCTTGATGTTGTCTTTCTTCAGCTCGGCCTTGAAGTCGCTGTAGTCGACGCGGTCGCCTTGAGAAGGGACGGCGAGGCCGAAGAAGACCAGCATGCCCAGGGCCGCCAGTGCCGCCATCAGCCAGGGACTGAACGGGGCATTTCGGCTGGCCTCGCCCGTCGATTTCCGTCCGCCCGGGGCCGGTTTGTCGTCGGAGGAACGCGTCATCCACACCTGGCTTCCCCCGGCGGGCCCCGCCACAGTCGGGCCGGAAGCAGACAGGGAAGGGGAGGGGGGGGAAGGGAAATCGGGGGACGACGGCTTCACGGGGTGGGCTTTCCGAGGGACTTCCATGCGCGGCCCGGCCGACCACGCGGCGGACAGGCGTTCTTAGCGATTGTAGGGGGTGCGGGGGGCGATGGGCAGGCTACCAGAAGAAAGTCGGAGAACAAAATCCCGAGAGCCGGGGAGGGCGGTGGACCCCCGAGGGGACTTCGGGCTCCTCCCAGAGGCTGAACGGCACGGCACTCGTGCCCCACGATCGACGGCACGGGTGACCGCGTTTGGGCAGGGGCGAGGGGCATTTGTTCCCTTGGGCCACAGGGGGGAAGCGGTCTTTACAGAAATGGCGAAACCGCCCATATTCCGCCGCGACAGGAGGTCTTGGACTTTTTCAGGAGGTGGTCGCGTGTTGCTCAATGCTCCCAAGTGGCTGGTGGCCGGTTTCGGCCTGATTCTTCTCCCTGCGGTCCCGGCGGTCGCCGACGATGTGCAGGTCCCGATTCGGCGGGTCGCCTTCCAGCAGCAGGAGGGGGCGGTCAATGAGCGGGCGAATCTGCTCCGCAGCCAGGCCGACGAGGCGTACCAGCGGGGCGATTACAAGAAGACCATCGACCTCTGCAATCAGCTGCTGCAGCAGTTTAAGGATGACAATCCCCACGTCGCCTACCACCTGCGGGCGAGTGCCAAGATTGAACTGGGCCGCCAGTCCCGCGAAGTGAAGCAGATTCGCGAAGGGATTGCCGACTCGCGGAGCGCCCTCGCCGCCGGGGGAGGGAAGTTCCCATGGCTGAATGTTCCCTACATCTACGGCATGACCGCCCTGGGTGAACTGGAACGCCGGGCGGAGCATCTCGAGACGGCGATTTCGTGGGTCACCCCGCTGCTCGAAAAGCCGATCGGCGACAACTTCTCCGAGGAAGACAAGGGGAATCTCTACTACCAGCGGGGGATGGCGTACCTTGCCAAGGGAGACATCAAGCTGGCGGCGGCGGACTTCGGCAAGTCGACCAAGCTGGCCCCCCGGCTGCTGGCTCCGCACCTGCGACGAGCCACCACGCTGGCCGGCCTGGGCAAAACCACCGAGGCCGAAGAGGCGTTCGAAGAGACGATTCAGCGGTTCCCCAAGTCGGTCGTGGCCTACAACGACCGGGGCAACTTCCGTCGGGGCCGGGGCGACCTGGACGGCGCCATCTCGGACTTTTCGAAGGCGCTGCAGCTGGATCCCAAGTTCGCGATCGGCTACGTCAACCGCGGGATCACCCAGTTCGACCAGATGAACGCCAAGGGGGCGGAGGCCGACTTTCAGGCCGCCTACACCAACGCGGGCGACCTGGCGACCCGCAACATGGCGGTTCGCCTGCGGGGCGGGGCCCGACTGGCCCAGGGGAACGTGGAAGGGGCGGTTGAGGACCTGACCGTCGCCGTGCGGGCCAACCCCAACGATGCGACCCTGGTCGAGGAGCGGGCGGTCGCGGAGTTCTGCGGTCGGCAGTACGCCGCCGCCGCCGACGACTTTGCCCGTGCCATGCGAATCGATTCAAAGCTCGTGCGGATTGTGCCGTGGTACTGGCTGGCCCTGCAGCGTTCGGGGCGCGACCAGGAGGCGAAGTCGCTGATCGAGCGGACCCTGGGACAGGATGAACCCCCCACCGGGTGGATTGGGGCCCTCTGCAAGATGTGCGAGGGAACGATGACCGATGAAGAACTGATGCGCGAGGCCGACGAGGGGACGCCGCTCGAGCGGCGGCAGAAGGCGGCGGAGGCGCAGTTCTTCCTGGGCCAGGCTGCCGTGCTGACGAAGGAGCCGGAAAAGGCGAAGGCCTACTTCGAGCAGGCGGTGACTTCGAAGCTGCACTCGCTGTCGGCGTACCGGGGCTCGCAGTTTGAGCTCGGCCGGTTCGACTGAGCGCTCGCGCGGTTGTGACTGTGCGATCGGAATGAAAACCAACCGGCTCCCGCAACGACCATGTTGCGGGGGCCGGTTTTGTTTTTTGGCCAATTCTGCTTCTGGCCAGTTCTCCCGTTAGCCAGTTCTGCCGTTAGCCAGTGCAGACAGGTGCAAGGGCAGGGGGGG
>CAIUHT010000543.1 GCA_903898975.1 uncultured Planctomycetaceae bacterium | reverse complement strand
TCGGTGCTCGACGTCTCGGACGACCAGTAACCGACCGAACTTCGCTGGCCCGACGCTGCCGCAAGCCGCACGAAGGTCGGGGGCGGTCGTCCAGCCCGCTGCCGCGGCGTGACTGGCGTGCGTTGATCGGCTGGCGCACGCCGATAATCGGTGCCGTGCTCAATCGCCGGCGCGCGTTCCCCTTCCAGCGGGAGACGCGCTCCGCTGAGAGAACGTCACCTCGTCGTGGCGGATCTCAGCGGTCGCTCAGAGTGTCAGGCGATGCTCGCGGACCAGGGGCCAGTCGAGATCAATCCCGAGTCCGGGGCGATCCGAGAGGGTCACCAGTGGTCCCGCAATTTCGATCGGGGTGATGGCCAGTCGAGTTTCGTGGTATTCCGGGCCCAGCATGTCCCCCGGCCACGTTACGACCCGCATGTTCGCGCACCCCACCACCAGGTGCGCCATCGCCGCCGTCCCCACATCCCATTCCAGGTTCGACCCGATGCTGCACGCCACCCCGTGCCGGCCGGCGAACTCCACAATCTCCTTCGACCGCGCAATCCCCCCGTTCTTCCCCGGGTAGACGCTGATCACGTCGCAGCCGTTGTGCCGAACCAGTTCCTCGGCATCAACCCGGTCAAAGCACATGTCATCGGCCATGACGGGCAACCCCACTTCCCGACGGAGCTGCGCGATCCCCGAAAAATCCCCGTCGGGGGTTGGCTGTTCGACCAGCGAAATCCGCAAGGGCTTCATCCGCTGCACCGCCGCGATCGCCGTTGGCACCGTCCACCCGCAATTCGCATCGATCACGATGTCGGGTTCCGGGCCAATCGCCTCCCGCACCACCCTCACCCGCTCGACGTCGGCGTCGGGATCGCCCCCCACCTTGACCTTGATGGTGGTGAACCCCTCGGCGATCAGTTCCAGGGCCCGCGCGCGGGCTCGGGCCGGATCGTAGGCCCCCATGCTGAAGCGGCAGCGGATGGTGCGGTCCCGCGCGGGCCCGCCCAGCAGTTCGTAGACCGGCTTTCCCGCCCCCTTCCCCGCCAGGTCCCAGCACGCCATCTCGACCGCCGCGCGGGCGAACCAGTTGTACCGCGTGGCCAGTTCCAGTCGGCGATCGACCGCCGGGATGTCGGTCGGGTCCAGCCCCAGGACCGCCGGGCCCAGCAGGTGGTCGATCATCGCCTTCGCCCCCCAGACCGTCTCGCCACTCCAGCGCGGCATGACCGTCGCTTCGCCGATCCCCTCGAGGCCGTTGTCGGCCACCACCCGCACCAGCACATAGTCCGAGACGATGTGCTGGCCCAGCGCGGTCACCATCCGCCGGGCCGGCTTGAGCGGGATGCGGACGGGGTAGGTCTCGACGTGCGTGATCTTCATTTCGGTCCGGCTCGGGGCGGTGCTGGGGCAATTGAGGGGAGTGGCTGGTCTGCGCGAGCGGCCCGGCAGCGCCAGCCGGCGGCCTCGGCCACCCACTGGCGACCGGACTGCAACGGGGCCCATGGGAACCGCCCTCTACCCTGCTTATACTTTCGAAGAATCTCTTCCCGCCACCCTGCAAGCCCCTGCGGCCTGCCAGACGGCGCGCTGGGCCACTCACCCGATCAACTCCCGGGCCGACGCACTGGCCCGCTGTTTGGCACTCGGTTGAGCCCTCGAG
>CAIUHT010000542.1 GCA_903898975.1 uncultured Planctomycetaceae bacterium | reverse complement strand
TCGAGCAGCAGCAGGTTCGGTTCGTGCAACAGCAGCGCGGCCAACTTGACGCGAGTCTGCCAACCGCCGGAGAGCTTGGCGAGCGGCCCTTCCAGGTACGTGCCCTTCAACTCGAACTGCCCGGCCACCTCGCCGCATTTCCAGTCGGGTTGCCCGCTGTCGCGCTGCAGAAACTCGAGCGGGGTCTCGCCGGGGAGAAACGGGTCGTGCTGGCGGAGGTACCCCAGCCTGAGCCGGGGATGGGGAATGATCTCTCCGCGATCCAGCTGCTCTTCCCCCAGGATGCACCGCAGCAGCGTACTTTTGCCCGCGCCGTTGCGACCGACCAGGCCGACCTTCACATCCTCAACCAGGGTCGCCTCGGCCGAGTCGAGCAGCACCTGGCTGCCATAACTCTTGCAGGCGTCCCGAATCTGCAACAGCGCCGCCATGACAGCCAGACTCGCACGAAGGAACAGACAACCAGGAGAAAATCGAGCGCCGACCGCGATCGGCACACAACACGCGGCAGACGGGAGGCCACACACGCGACGCCCGGGTCAGCCAGGAATAAGGCCCCTTCAGCCAGCCCCGGGACAAGCCACGGGGTGAGCGGGACCAGCGCAGCCAGCCTTCACCCCGCCACGGAATACCCGCCCACACACTTTCCGGACCGTGGGGACTGGCCTGCCCAAGCGACCATCTAACAGCGACCACTCAACCGCGACCACGTCACAGCGTTCACAAAGAGCGCGACTTGTGCACGGGTCAGCCGCATCTTGATGGGCCGGTGAGTGAGGGAGACCTCAGTCTTCCATCACTTCCTTTTCCTTGGCCGCGGCGAGATCGTTCGCGCGGGCCTCGTAGTTCTTGGTCAGTTCCTGCACCTGCTCTTTCAGAGCCTTGAGATCATCCTCGGTGCAGAGCTTTTCCTTCTCCAGCTGCTCGGCGTGCTTGTTGCCGTCGCGGCGGACGTTGCGGATGGCGACGCGGGCCTCCTCCGCCAGCTCCTTGACGCGGGCGACCATCTGCCGCCGGCGTTCGGTCGAGAGCGGGGGGACGTTGATGCGGACCAGCCGGCCGTCGGAGTTCGGGGTCAGCCCGACTTCGCTGGTCTGAATCGCCTTGACGATCGCGCTGATTGTCCCCGGGTCGAACGGGCGGACGACCAGTGTCTTTCCTTCCTGCACCGTCACGCTGGCCAGCTGCTTGAGCGGGCTCTGGGCACCGTAGACGTCGACCCGCACCGAGTCGACCAGTGCCGGGGTCGCCCGTCCGGTGCGAATCCCCTGCAACTGCGACTGCAGCATCGCCGCCGCTTTTTCCATCCGTTCTTCGGTGTCGAGCAGAATCTCGTCCTGATCCATAACGCGGCTCCTGGGCTGTCCGAGAGGTGACCCTCCCGGAGAACTGAAGGTGTGAAGATTACAGGGCAGTGTATCGGCTGGGGGGGAAGCCACCCAAGTCACCGGTGGGCTTGCCGGGGCCAACATCCGCGACCGGATGCCGCCCGGTCAATCAGGTCGCTGGCTGATCAAGTCGCGCGGCGGAGACCACCCGCGTCCCAATCCGCTCGCCGGCGATCACGCGCTCGATGTTGCCCGCCTTGCGGAAGTTGAACACGATGATGGGCAGTCCATGTTCCTTGCAGTGATGCACGGCGTGGGCATCCATCACGCCCAAGCCCTGCGAGAGCACCTCCTGGTAGGTGATGTCCGAGTACTGCACCGCATGCGGGTTTTTCTCGGGGTCGTCCGAGTAGATCCCGTCGACCCGGGTCGCCTTCAGCAGCACGTCGGCGTTGATCTCGCGGGCCCGCACCGCGGCGGCCGTGTCGGTCGTGACGTAGGGGCTGCCCGTCCCCCCGGCCAACACCACCACCCGTCCCTTCTCGAGATGCCGCACGCAGCGGCGTCGAATGAACGGTTCAGCGACCCCTTCCATGCGAATCGCCGACTGCAACCGGGCGGGCACCCCCACGCTCTCGAGCGAGTCGTGCAGGGCGAGGCCATTCATCACGGTCGCCAGCATCCCCATGTAGTGGGCGGTTGCCTGGTTGATCAGGGGGGATGCCGAGAGGGCCCGCCCCCGCAGAATGTTCCCCCCACCCACCACGATCGCCAGCTGCACACCACTTCCCACGATGTGCTTGATCTGCAGCGCGATCGCTTCGACCGAGGTCATGCTGATCCCGGTCTCGCCCGGTCGGCCGAAGCTGTCGCCCGACAGCTTGAGCAGGATGCGCCGATAAGCCGACTTGACCGGGAGACTCTGACCTTCAGACATGGAACTACCTGACACGGAAATCGACCACGGGAATGTTCAGCCACCCCGCCCGAGGGGGTCGCCCCGGCGGAAGTTGCCCCGGCGGAAGCTGCTCGGCGCAGAATGCCCCGGCGGAGAATGCCCCGGCGGAGAATGCTCACCGGGGGCCAGTTCCCGCAGGGAGACCTAAATGGCAGTGCCCCGGGGGGACTTTCACCCCCCGGGGCTGTGCACCAACAGCCACCCGCGGCGGACGATTACGCCCGACCCAGGCGCCAGCGTGTGAAGCCCACCGCCTTGTGACCGGCGCTCGCCAGCACCGCTTCGACGGTCTTGGAATCATCCTTCGCGAACGGCTGGGCGGTGAGGACCCCTTCGCCCGAGTAGTAGATCCGCATCTTGCCGTCGACCATCTTGGCGACGATCGCTTCGGGCTTGCCACTCGCCTTGGCCTCGGCGGTCAAGCGGTCGCGCTCGGCTGTGACCACGGCGGCGGGCAACTGCTCGGGCAGGCAATACGCCGG
>CAIUHT010000541.1 GCA_903898975.1 uncultured Planctomycetaceae bacterium | reverse complement strand
GACAGCCGACGCCACCTGGCCACAACCCGCCCCCGAGTCGCTCGAGCAGATCGGCGGGGCCGGCCTGTCTCTCGACGAACTCTTCGAAACGACCGATCGATCGGGAGGCCGGGCATGAACCTCCGCCTGATTTTTCTGAACAGCCTGCTGGCGCTGGTGCTGATGGCGGCGGCGCTGCTGGTCATGGGGGAAGAGGCGCTGTTCCCATCGGCGCTCACCCTGCTCGTGGCGGTGCTGGCCCACGTCGTGGTCGATCGCCGCCAGCTTTGGCAACTGCCGACCGGGTGGGCGAACGTGCTGGGCTTGCTGGCAGCGGTCGCCTCGATTGCGGAGTTCCTCGGGCCGAACATCGAAGCCCGGCTCTTGGCGGGCGTTCACTTCCTGGTCTACCTCACCTGGATTGTGCTGCTGCGCCACAAGCACATCCGCGAGTTCTGGTGGCTGGGCTCGTTCGCGCTGTTGCAGGTGGCGGTGGGGGCGGTGCTCAACAACTCCGCGACCTACGGCCTGCTGATGCTGGCCTTTGTGCTGCTGGCCCTCTGGACGCTGGCGGTGGGGAATGTCTACTTCCGCGCAATCGAGCACCGGCTGTTGCCCGCCGATCCCCTGGCGGATTCCTCCAGTTCAGCCAGTGGGCCCCAGGCGGCCCAGGCATTGAGCGAACCCGGATCGGCCCGGGCCAGCCGGCCAAGCCTCATCGACCGCCATGGCCTGTTGCAGCAGACCCCGGGGCATTGGCTGGGCCCGCGCTTTCTGCGGCGGATTCTGCTGACCGCCGGGCAGGGGGTGGTGTTGGGGCTCGGGCTGTTTCTCCTGGTCCCCCGGCTCTGGATTGGCTCGGGCAATCCGTTCTTGAATTCCAGCGTCGCCGCCGCGCGGGCGATCACGGGGAATTCGAGCGAAGTCCGGCTGGGTCACCTGGGGCAGATCCTCGAGGACAGCTCGCGGGTGTTCCAGGTGCGGTTCTTCGACCGCGACAGTGACCGCGAACTGACCATCGACGAATACCTGGGGCGGGTTGGGCAGGACGAAGCACTGTTCCGCAACAACTCTCTCGAGACCTACGAGGGGGGACGGTGGAAATCGCGCCGGAGCGAGCCCCGCTACCAGATGTTTCCCTCTATTCGGAACATGCCGGGTCTCCTGCGGCACGAGTACCTGGTCGATTCGCTCGACACCTCAACACTGCCCGGCCTGCACCCCATCGACATGGGACGCATCCGCGAGCCCCGGCAGAATCTCGAACGCAATCTCGGGAATGGCGTGCTGGTTCCCGGGGATGGCGAACTGGGGACGAAGGATTACTACCTGTGGAGCCTCCCCGGCGGCGGGTCACGGCTGCCGTTGCTCAAGCAAAAGGACGAGCGCGGTCGCATCCTGATTGCGTGGAAAGACCACCTGCAGGTTCCGCCCGATGTGCCGCAGGTCGCTGAACTGGCCACCCGCTGGGTGGGCGATCTTCCGCAAGGGCTGGAACGCCGCGAGCGGGCGATTGCCGACCGACTGATCGCCCGGCTGCGCGACAGTGGCGAATACAGCTACTCGCTCGAGATGAAAGTGCAGGACTTCTCGATCGACCCGGTCGCCGACTTCCTGCTGAACACCCGGTCGGGGCACTGCGAGTATTACGCCTCGGCACTCGCGTTGCTGTTGCGGACACAGGGGATCCCGTCGCGGCTCGTGACCGGTTACAAGGGGGCCGAGCGGAACACCCTGACCGGCTCTTACGACGTGCAGCGACGGCACGCCCATGCCTGGGTCGAGGCGTTTTTTGAGGGCGACTGGCAGACGCTCGACGCCGTCCCCGCCGCCCGCGAAGACGAAGTGCGGCGGTTCCGGGCCGACCGGGGCTTCTGGGGCAACACCCGCGACTCCCTGTCGATGCTCTGGAGCGACTACGTGGTGGCGATGTCGCCCGACCGGCAGGAACGCCGACTGTGGGGACCCCTTCGCGAGTCAGCCACCGGGCTGTGGGAGCGGACCCGGAACTACTGGAACTCTCTCTTCGAACAAGGGGCCCAGGGTCCGACGGACGGGAACTCGCTGGTCACCAAGCTG
>CAIUHT010000540.1 GCA_903898975.1 uncultured Planctomycetaceae bacterium | reverse complement strand
TGGCCATGCACAACTACCACGACACGCATGGGATGTTTCCCATCAACCTGTCGTGGAGCCGTCGTGAAGAAATGACCGGCGCGTTCAGCGACAAGGTCTACATGCTCCCGTTCCTCGATCGAGTCGCCGAGTACAACTCGATCAACTTCAATCGTTCGATCTGGGACCCGGGTGCTCCTGAGCACGGTCACGGGTCGTGGTGGCAAGACAACGGGGCGGCGTTCAGCATTCGTCTCCCGGTGTTCAACTGCCCCTCGCAGTCCAACACGCTCGGTGGTGGTGCGGCGAACTTCACCTACGCCATCAACCACGGGACTTCGCACCATGCTCCGCATGGCGCGGGGAACCAGCAGATGACGTGGAACGGTGATCACAACGGGTTCGCCTCCTTCGTGGGCGGCCCCGGTGGCGGTCACTGGCTCCGTTCCGACATCCCGGTCAAGATTGCCTTGATCCAGGACTGTGCCAGCAACACCGCGGCCTACGGCGAGTTCGTGCTCTACCAGCGCGGGACCACCCCGCAGGCCTGGAAGACCCACGTCCGCACCTGGGTCGGCGGAAACAACACCGCCGAGGTTCGGCAGCAGTGCCTCAACCTCCGCAACTCGGACGGCAGCCCCCAGATTTCCGGCGGTGACCGCATCGTGATGCGCGGGCGTTCGTGGAGTTGGTCGTTCATGGGTGTGGGCGCTGCCTACAACCACACGATGCTCCCCAACGAGCCCTCGTGCCACTCGTACACCGATGACTGGGGTGGCAGCAACGTCATGAGTGCCTCGAGCGCTCACACTGGCGGTGCTCACATCCTCAAGGCCGACGGCTCGGTCATCTTCGTCAGCGAGAACATCGGCCAAGGCCCCTGGTGGGCTGCCGGTACCCGCGGCGACGGTGAATCGGACAACCTGTAAGCCGTTCTTTTGCGGCTGATGTTGACCTCAGACCTGACCCTGGCCATTCTGGACAGGGTCAGGTTTTTTTTCGCGGCAACAGCCCCCTGGTCCACGCGTCGCGAACCATCGTGAACTGGTCTGTCATGTCCCGAACCCCACTGCCTCGGTCCGCTCTCTGCCAGATCGCCGCACTCTTGGCATTGGTCGGGTTGGGCTGTGGTCGGCAGCCCGCCGAGCCTGTGGGCAAGTCCCCCGCGACAGTGTCGGCGACTCCCCCTGGCCGCTCAGGCAACCCGGGCAGCGACCCCGAGACCGCCGCGACAGCGCCAGCCGCCGGCAAGGACCGTCAACCGTCCACTCCGGCGGCCGGTTCAGCCGACATCGTTCCTCGGTTCACCGACGTGGCTCGCCCGCTGGGGATCGATTATCAGTTCCACTCCGACACGGTTCCCGGGCGGTACTTCCTGCCGGAAATCATGTGCGGCGGCCTGGCCTGGTTTGATCCCGACCTCGATGGGTGGCACGATCTGTTCATCGCGAACGGGACGCGACTCAAAGACCCGGATCCCGCCGACACCACCCACACCCAGCGGTACTTTCACAACCGCCGGGGAGCCCGATTCGACGACCAGTCGGCTGCCAGTGGACTCAACTTTGTCGGGTATTCGCAGGGGACGGCGGTCGGCGACTTTGATGCCGACGGATTTCCCGACCTGTGTGTGACGGGCTACGGTGCGGTGCACCTGTTTCGCAACAACGGCGACGGGACCTTCAGCGAGGTCACCAGCCAGCTCCCCGGCCGCGACCCACTCTGGAGCACGGGAGCTGTGTGGGGAGATTTCGACGCCGATGGCGAGCTCGATTTGTACGTGGCCAATTACATGCACGTGAACTGGCAGACGCACAAGACCTGCACCTTTGGTGGCAAGCCGGGCTACTGCGGTCCGGGCGATTACGAGTCGCAGCCCGACTGGCTGTTTTTGAACCAGGGGGACGGAGGATTTCGCGAGGCGGCGGCAGAGCTGGGCTTCGTGGGCGAGCGGGGGAACGGTCTCGCGGTGGCCTGGGCCGATCTCGATGACGACGCCCGACCCGAGCTGTACGTTGCCAACGACATGGCGCCGAATTTTCTGTACACCCGCCGGGCGGAGGAGGCCCCGCGGGGGGCGCTGTACCAGGAAGTCGCCAGCCGCTCGGGATGCGCCGTGGCGGGGAATGGCCAGAACGAGGCCAGCATGGGAATCGCCCTCGCCGACTTCGATCGCGATGGCCGCCCCGACCTGTTCCTGACGCACTACTACCACCACAAGAACACCCTCTACCACAACCTGGGGGGACTGCTCTTCGAGGATGACAGTTACCGCACCCGGGTGGCCGCTCACAGCCACGAGCGGTTGGGGTTTGGCACACTGGCCTTCGATTACGATCGCGACGGGGCGGCCGACCTGTTCGTCGCGAATGGGCACGTGCTGGGGCCGGAACACGAGCCGTTCGAAATGCCTGCCAGCCTGCTGCGGAACGACGGCCGGGGAAGATTCCTCGATGTCTCACAGACGGGCGGGGCGTACTTCGAAACTCCCCGCCTGGGGAGGGGAGTCGCCGGGGCCGACTTCGACAACGACGGTCGCCTGGACCTGGCGATCACTCACCTCGACTGCCCGGTCGCGCTGCTCCGCAACGAGACCGAAACGGGGCGGGACTGGATGGGACTGGACCTGCGGACGCCCGATCGACGCACGCCAGTCGGGGCGCGGGTCACCGTGCGGACAGCGTCGGGCGAGCAGATCTGGAACGTCTGGGATGGCGGCTCCTACTATTCGTCGAGTGACAGCCGACGTTTGTTTGGTCTCCCGGCTGGGGAATCGGCCCAGGTTGAGATTCGCTGGCCCGATGGTCGGACGGAGAATCTCGGTGCCCTGGCGGGAGGACGCTACTGGATTGTCCGTCCCGACCGTCCGCCACAGCCGTGGGAACTGGAGCAGCCATGAAGTACGTCGCCCGGGTGTTGATTGTGCTGGGGGTGCTGGCCTGCGCCTGGCTGGGGGCGCTGATGCTGCGGGCCCAGCGGGGCCTGGCCGAGGGACGGCGGCTGATGGAGCGGAATGCCCTGCCCACGGTGCACCGCGAGCTCGAACGCTACCTTTGGCTGCACCCCCGGGATCCCGAGGCACTGCTGCTGGCGGCCGAGGCGTTGACGCGAGACGAGACCATTCCCACCGAAACAGCGGTCCCCCAGGCCCTGCGATTGCTGGAGCGGATTCCCGATTCATCGCCCCGGGGAGCCGAGGCCCGTGCGAAGCAGGCCCGGCTGCTCTTCTTTGTGCAGCACAAGCCGGTCGCCGCCGAGCGCATGTTCCTGAAGGCTCTCGAACTCGACCCGAAGTACATCGAGGTGCGATACCTGCTGTGGAAGCTGTACGACCTGACGGGCCGGTCGGATGGGGCCGAGCAGTTGTTCTGGAGCCTGTATCCCGAGACACCGGAGCGGGACCGTCCCGCGCTGATGCGGGAGTGGTACATGAGCCAGTTCTTTCCCGCGACCGCCAACCCGCTGATGGATGTCCTGATGGGGTTTTCCAGCCCCGAGAAACCGTACCAGCTGAATCCCGAGTACGTGCGGCTGAAGGAGCATCGCGACAGTGAGCCCGATCAGCCACTGAACCACGCCGCGCTGGCCCGCTGGTTTCAGCACGATGGCGATCATGGAACGGCGCTGCAGTTGCTGGACCTGGGGCTCAAGACGGAGGGGGCCGACCGCGAGCCGTACCTGCTGTCGGTGCTGCTGGCGTCGTTGTTCGAGCGGGGGGAGCTCGACCGGGCTCGCGAGGTTTTCGAAAAGTGGCCCGAGCCGCACAGCGGGTACGACTGGTGGAAGTGGAAGGCGATGCTGGCCGATGAGGATCAGCGGGACTACGAGCAGGCGATCGAGGCCTACGACCATTGCCTGGCCAGCTGGCCGGGACCGGTGGACTGGCGAACGATGAATCGGCGGGCGAACTGCCTGGCCCGCCTGAGGCGGGCCGATGAGGCCGAGGCGGCACGGGAACAGGCGAAGAAAATCGAGGTGCAGATGGAGGTGGAAGTCCACCAGGCCCTGCGGGAGGCGCTCGCCGACAGCAACCTGCGGGACCCCGCCCAACTGCGGAAAGTGCAGGCTTTCTACGCGGTCCTGGGGCGCAATCGCGAAGTGGAGTGCTGGCAGGCGGTGATCGAGTCCCTCGAAAAACGCAACTGGACTGAACCGGCATGGAGCGGCCAGGGAGTCGAACGGCCGGCAATCAACTGGCATGATTTCAGCGTAAAGCGCATACTGGGCACAGTGCCCGTCGAATCCGACGGCAGTGCGCATTTCACCGTGCCGTCCGACCGCTTCATATACTTCCAACTCCTTGAC
>CAIUHT010000539.1 GCA_903898975.1 uncultured Planctomycetaceae bacterium | reverse complement strand
TCAGGCTCTGAATGGCCGCCGTCACCCGCACATCCCGCGACCGCGCCAGGTTGAGGTGCTGGCCAATCTCGGGAATCCGCCCCATCGCCGCCGCGAAGTCGTCGAGATGAATGTTCAGCGGAACGGGCAGTCGACAGCGAGGCTGGTTCTCGGCAAATCGCGCGGCCTCCCGAAACAGCTGCGCGAAAAACAGGTTCAGCACCGGACGGATGCGCTGCACGTCCCGTTGGCTCACTTCGACAATCAAGACAGACGGCTTGCGGAACAGCGCGGTGAACTGCAACTCATCGCGCGAGGTCACCGCCGCCAGATCCTCATCTCGAAAGATGCGATAGTACATCTGGGCGGTCGCCAGGACTGTCTCGGCATTGTGCGAACCCGAATCGAGGAAGCTGGCGACCCCCGAGGCAAACGCGATCGACGGGTCTCCCGTCAGCAGGTTGATCAGTTCCTGGCGCTTCAGCTCCAGGGCGGTGTGTACGTCGGCTGGACAGACTCCGCCATGGCAGTCCCGCAACCGCAAGATCAGGGCGGCCACCCACCGAGCAGCGGAACCATCCCAAAACATGCTGTCGAGGTTTGTCGTCCGCACCTGGCTGGCATCGCAGAAAGACTGGGCATCGTCGAGGGCCGACTGCACGGTCATATTCAGAACGTATGGATTCCACGCCCGCGTGGTGCGCTGGCGGTTGGTGAAATTGAGGACTTCAATCTTCTGACCAGGCCGATGCGCCTTCATGAACGGTTGCAGCTTGTGATGCAGGTCTCCCTTGAAATCGACGACAATCACCGAGCTCCGCGCATCACGCAGATCCGAGATCGCGAGGGGCAGAATCAACTGCTCGGTTTTGCCGGAACCAATCTGTCCAACGATCAGCAGGTTCCGCCGTCGCACCTCATCGGGAATGGAGAACGTCCGTTTGAAGAGCCCACACAGCGACCGCCCATCGGGCGATTCCAGCAGCAGGCTGGCGTCCGGCAGGCTGGTCGCCACGTCTTCGGACGGCTCCAGGTAGTCGTGAAGATCGGCTTCGCACGCCCGCCGACCCGAGCCGTACAGGGGCACGCGGGATCGCGGCGGAATCTGCGGCAGCTGCCGAATCCGGAAGAAGGCTTCACTTTCAAATCCCGAATCCAGATGGGGAACCATGGCGTTTTCCTTGAAGATCGGAGTGATGCATCGAGACCGCAACGTCGAACGGCGCTGCGGTCCGGCGCGACGGCCAACTCGTCCCGCTGGGGAGGGGCCGGAGCAGAGGTCCTGCCTGCTGTCCCGTGCCCCGACCGCGGCATGGCCAGTCGTCGTATGCGGTCTGAAAAAATGTCATCGACTCGCAGCCCACGGCCCGTGGGCTACGCGTCGATGACGAAGAAAGACACAACGCACCCGCCACAAAGACACTATGGTTTCACCCACACCAGGTTCCCGTGAACTGGGCAAGGCAGATAGCCCCCTCCCGCGGGGATCATCGCCGCTTGTTTCGCGCCACAAGCAAAGGCGACGGTATAGACGGCCATCGGCGCGGGGTTCGGAACCAGGACCTGTCCCGTGGTCGGCTGGAAAGTCACCCCACCCTCGCCACCGGTCAGTGTCACCTTGTTGGTGGGCTCCCCCCGCCCGTTCAGTTTGCGCTCGAGGGCCTCCAAACGGTTCTCCAATTGCCGCAATCGCTCGTCGACCGCCTCGCGATGCACGCGCTGACCCTCCTTGACTGCCGCGAGGTCCGTGCTGATCTCCAACAACTGCTTCTCCAGCAGCCCCACCAGCTCGTCGAGAGCCTGCAGATCTCGCACCGGCGCACGCCCACCCTCCGACGTTGGTGTCAGATCCACCGGCTTCAGCGTCCGCAGGTTTTGCTCAACCAGCGAGGTGTTGTCGCGCAAGGCGTTGAGTCGTTCCAGCAGCCGGCCAAACCGTCCCGCCAACTCGGGGGGCAGGTCGGGAATGGGGGTGGCCATCGCCGTCTCAGTCGATTCCTCGTTCTTCTTGACCTGCGGGGGGACATCATCCAAAGCCGTGAAGCGGCCCTTTTGGTCAGGTCGACCTTCCTCCGGCAGCACCGGTTGGACCGTCACGTCCACTTTCGTCGACGACTCTTGCCGTTCCGCCCAGTCCACACTCACCAGAAAGGGATCAAAGCGGCGCTGGCATCCCACCAGCGGGGCCACCGACATCCACACCATCACCACCGCAAACGCCTGTCGGAATCGCATTGGGAACTCCTTGTCAAGAAATGGAACCACACTTTGCAACAGCACTTGTCAGAGCCCCGAGGGGGGCGAACCCCCCGGGGTCATTGGGTTCAGACTTGCGATCAGAGGCTCACGTCATCGACGTGCGTTTCTCCCCCCTGGGACCGCAGCGTGATGGTCGTCGGGCGTCCTCCGTCCCGGCCTGG
>CAIUHT010000538.1 GCA_903898975.1 uncultured Planctomycetaceae bacterium | reverse complement strand
TACTTGCAGCGTCCCCTGGGGCAGGTCGAAGGGGGGGCCCTTAACTGGCTCCGGCTGGCCACCTACGAGCTGTTGTTCGTTCCCTCGACCCCCAGTTACGCCGTGCTGAACGAAACGGTCAACGCCGCCAAGCAGGCGGGACAGCCTCGCTGGGCCGGGTTCCTGAACGGTGTCTTGAGGTCACTCACTCGTGACCTGACCGAGGAGTACCAGGGCTGGCCCGCGGCCAATACCGTCCCCGACGACGAGGGCCGCTATCGCCTGCTGAAGCAGTCGCCATTCCCCGACCCGGTCGCGAACCCGGCCGACTACCTCGCCGCCGCCTTCAGCCTCCCCGCCTGGCTGGTCGGCCGGTGGACCCGCCGCTTCTCTTCCGAAGACCTCCGGTCCTTCGGGTTCTGGTTCAATGCCCCCCCCCGGCTGTCGCTCCGCACCAACACGCTGCGAACCACCCGCGACGCCCTGCTCGAGGCACTCCGGGAGCGGGGCGTGGCTGCTCAGCCTGGCCAGCAGCCGGAAGCGATCGTGCTCGAACGCACGACGCGGGTGACCGAACTTCCCGGGTTCGCGGATGGCTGGTTCGCCGTGCAGGATGAATCGGCCATGGCGGCGGCCCGCCTGCTGGCCCCCCGGCCCGGGGAACGGGTGCTCGATCTCTGCGCGGCCCCCGGTGGCAAAACAACCCACCTGGCCCAGTTGATGGAGAACCAGGGGGAGATTGTGGCGGTCGATGTCGACATCCCCCGGCTCTCCCGGGTGACCGAGGCGTGTCGGCGGTTGGGCCTGGGGATTGTGCGGTGCGAGCTGTTGGGGCGGGAGGCCGAGGAGTTGCCCGTGGTCGGTCTCGATGCGATTCTGCTGGATGTTCCCTGCTCGAACACCGGTGTGCTGGGAAAGCGGCCCGAGGTGAGGTGGCGGCTGCAGACCCGCGATTTGCACGAGCTGGCGAAGATCCAGTCGCGGCTCTTGCGGATGGCGCTGCGCGGTGTCCGGCCGGGGGGACGGGTGGTCTACTCGACCTGCAGCCTGGAGCCCGAAGAGAATGAGGAGCTGGTGCGGCGGGTCGTGCAGGAGCAGGGAGGGTTCCAGGTTGTGCGCTCGCAACTGCACCTGCCGGGCCGCCCGGGCGATGGGGCGTTTCAGTGCCTGCTGGAGTCGTCCGGCAAGTGAGGGGACGCGCCAGAGATTGGCGGCCAGCGGGTGGTGCCTGGTCCAACGCAGGCAACAGTTCTGCGGGCGGGCCGCTGGACGCGGGCAATCTCGGAAAGCCCTCGGGGAGGGCGGGCTGTGACGGGGCGTGTTCTGACCAGCGACGTCCGCCGGTGTTCGAACAGAGTGGAGTGAGTCCCGCCGATCGGCTGACAAGCCGGTCGGGGCCGTGTCGTCGTGATGAGATTTGGGTCTCGATGTGAGTGGTGGTGCACCGCATGGCTCGTTCCCGACCAGCTCGGCCCGAAAACTCGCAGCCCAGCGCGGCTGGCAGTCCGCCCACGCTGAATTCATCCTCCGCCAGTCCCGCACACGTCGGCCCGCACTCCGCCAGTGCCTCGTCCACAGAGGCCACCCCGGCCCCGACCCGTGGGCTGGCACGGGTGGCTCCCCGCGCGCTGGCAGCGCTGCTGCTGGCCTGGGCGTTCGTGAGCCTGATCTTCCCCCTGTATGACACCGACTTCTGGTGGCATCTGCGGACCGGCCAGTGGATCTGGTCGGAAGGGCGGATTCCGCAGGTCGACCTGTACACCTTCACCAACTCCGAGAACCCGTGGATTGACCTGCATTGGGGCTTCCAGCTGCTGATGGCGGGGCTCTACGGGGCGGGGGGGGCGAACGCGGTTATCCTGTTCAAGGCGGTGGTGCTGACCCTCGCCATCGGGCTGGCGCTTGCGGGGCCCTGGCGGTCCGAGCGCAGCGTCGCCATCGTCGGCTGTTTTCTCCCCGCGGTGATCTGCATCACGGGACGCGGGTTCGAGCGGCCTGAGATGCTCTCGCTGCTGGGACTGGCGACGTGGCTGTTTGTCTTGTACCGCAGCGACCGTCAGCCAGGGCTGGTCTGGCTCTTGCCTGTCGTGCAGGTGCTGTGGGTCAACTGTCACTCCCTGTTTGTGCTGGGCCTGGTGGTGGGCGGGTGTGCCGTGCTCGATTTCGCCGGCCGGGTGCTGCTGGGAGGACGCTGGGGCATCGCGGGGGTGACCGAGCGGGAATGGGAGTTGTTTCGTCCGCGGGCCCAGGCGGGGGCGCTGTGCCTGGCCGCTGCACTGGTCAATCCGTACTTCGAGGAAGGGGCGTTGTTCCCCCTCACGGTCTATCGCAAGTTCACCGTCGAGCAACCGTTCTACTCGATGGTGGTGGGCGAGTTTCTGCAGCCGTGGCAGTTTGTGGCGGGCTTTGGCTGGCGGGCCCTGGGGAACCTGTACTTTGTGGCCGAGTTGAGCCTGGCGGTGCTGGCGGTTGTGAGCGTGGTCGCCAGGTGGTGGCAGGGGCGCGGCGTGAGCCTGTTCGGGCTGGCCCTGCTGATCGCGTTCGGGCACCTGGGCTGGGAGGCCAACCGCAACACCAGCCTGTTCGCCCTGGTGGCCGCCACGGTGATCGCCGCCAACCTGGTGGCCCCCCCGGTCGCCAGTGGGCAGGTCGCCCCTCGCAACACGCGCCGTCGCACCGGATTCCCGACACCGACTCCGCCACCGGTTTCTGAGGTCCCCGTCCCTCCAGTGCAGGCGGCCAGCGCTGTTGGGAATCGCCTCACGCCAGGGGAGCCGAGTTGGACCCGCGGGGAACTCGCGCTGGCGGCGGTGCTCTGCGGGCTGATCGGGCTGGTGATCAGCGGCGTGTGGAATCGGTGGGGCGAGGGGAACAAGCCGTTCGGCCTGGGCGAGGCCCGCGACTGGTACATCCACGACGCCGCGCGGTTCGCCGGTCGAGAGGGCCTGCCCGAGATCGCCCTGGTGGGCGACTTCGGCCAGACCGCGGTCTTCATCTATCACAACGGACCCGAGCGGAAAGTCTTCATGGATGGCCGGCTTGAGGTCTGTTCGGCGGGAACGCTCGAAGCGCTGCTGCGGATTCTGCAGGAGATGGCCCGGGGGCGATCGGACTGGCAGAAGAGGTTTGTCGAGCAGGGATTGCCGCTCCCCACGGTGCTGCTCGACACCCGCAGTTCCTTCCTGGCGATCCGGGGCATGTTGGGGCGATCCGACTGGCGACTGGTGCATGCCGACCCGACCGCGGCGGTTTTCCTGCCGGTGAAGAAAGCCGAGGAACTCAAATTGCCCGCCATCGACTCCCGCCCCCTGCGTGACCAGTTGCAACCAATCTGGGCGCGGGCCGATTCCGCATTTCAAAAGAGTCGCGGTCCGTCCGGCCGGTGACACAGACTGGTTTGACCTGAACGCCGCCGGACGCGTCACGGTTGGGCCGAAGGCCCCGAAAGCTTTCCGTCGTGCGCGTGGCCCGCGACCACGCCAGCCCAGCCTGGACGACCCATATGTGCAGCGTCCCCGCCTGGCCAGCATGAGCGCCTGCGGGGCGTCGCCGTGAACGATGCGTCTGCGCGATCGAGAATCTTGGCCGACAGGCATCTCGATGAAATGGCACGTCGCTGCCGCGCTCCCTCGGATGAACCAGTCACCGACCGGTTGAAGCGGCAGCGCAGCGGCGGGCGACACCAATCGCCGCCCGGCCAGCCGCGTTCGGATCAACCCGAGCCCGGCACACGCTGCGGACAGGCAGACTGCAGCGTGGTGCGGGTCACGCCGGGCCAGGCGCGCCGACTTGCCACGATTGCACAGAGTAACTGGT
>CAIUHT010000537.1 GCA_903898975.1 uncultured Planctomycetaceae bacterium | reverse complement strand
GGACCGGGTAGGGAACGAACGGGAGTTGCTCGAGGTACGCGAGGGCCAGCTCTTCGCGCGAGAGCCGCGGGTTGGGTTGATTCACGATCGCTGAAACGCCATTCGGTTATGCCATGCCCGCAGCGCGGGCCGTGCGACAGTGATGGACCCCGTCCCGCCGGCTTTGCGAGGGGGGATCAAGGCTTGCGGTTCGAGCATTCCTTGAAGACGTGCTCGATGTTCTCGACGTTCGCCGCAACGTCGGTCCCCGTCCACTCCTTGTACCAGGGAAAGTTGATCGACTTCTTGATCTCGTCGAGGGTCTTCCCCTGGGCGACCGCTTCGCCGATGTATTGCCTGAGTTCGACAAAATAGCGGCGTTGGCGATCGATGAGGGAGATGTCGCTGGCTTCGCCATGCCCGGGGCAGATGGTCTTGATGGGCAGCTTTCGCATCTCGGTGAGGGCGCCGATCCAGCTTTCGGTGTCGGAGTCGCCCATGTAGTTGAACGCGCCGTTCACACAGCTGTCGCCCGTGAACAGGAAGCCTTCCTTGGGCAGCCAGGCGATGGCGTCTCCCTTGGTGTGGCCGTGGGCGATGTGGATGAGCTCGACCCGGTGATGGGCATCTTCAATCACCAGTTTCCGCGGGAACCACAGGGCCGGAATCTTGTAGTCGAGCGGGCCGTACTCGGCGGGCTTGGCGGTCTTCGACTGCTCGAACCCGGCGACCCCCTTGGTGCGAAACTCTTCGGCCGCGTTCTCCGACGCGATCGCCGTCGAACCGATCTTGGCGAACACCGGGTTCCCGTCGGCATGGTCGCCGTGATAGTGCGTGTCGAAGACGTAGCGGATGGGCTTGTCGGTGGTCTTGCGGATGAGCGCGATCAGCTCTTCCGACTGGTTCGGGAAGCTGGCGTCGATGACCAGGACGAAGTCATCGAAGACGACCCAGCCCTGGTTGCAGCCGATGAACTCGGGCTTCCAGCGGGTCTTGCGAAAGAAGACCCCGGGAGCAATCTCGGTGACGGTGGTTTCGTCGGGCTTGAGCCAGCCGGCGGCTCCCCCGGCGAGTCCCCCCAGGATGCAGACCGTGATGATTCCGACACAGAGGCGACGCAGGCCGATTGGCATTCCACTGTCTCCCAGGGTTCAACGCGCAAGCCGGGCGGGCGAGAGGGCGGGACAGGCCCCGCGACCACAGCCGCACAGCGGCCGGATTATCGCCCGCCGTCGAGACAATCGCAATTCAGCGGTCCCGATCTTTTCCCGGTGAATCGCGGGAGGCCGCCCTCGCGGGAGTTGTTGACCGCCGGTGGGTGGTCGATAATGTGAGGGGAAAGCCAGTCAGCCAGCACATGTCCGTGTGTCTCGAATGGCGTCCCCACGCAGCAGGGACGCCCCGTTTTGCGGGGAACGTCCCTGCTTCGCTCCCACCATCGCTCCCACCATCAACGCCCTGCCAACTTGGGTGGCCCGTTCGTTCCAGCCACCTTCACCCATGGTCACTTCTTCGCACGACAGAAACTCTCAGCCACCTGGGGCGCCGCCGGATTGCGGGTGGAGGGGCGGGAGCCGAAGGCTTGAGCTGACGTTGGTCGATTGCCTTGGGGATCACCATCGAGTCGCGTGCCTGGCGAGGGATTCGCGCTGCCGATTGCGGCGGGTTGGTCCAGTGGCGGGAGCGCGACCATGACCGAGGTGTCGCGCGGCCACGATCAGGACCTGGCACCCAGCGCGCTGGGCAGGCGGGTTGCGATTCTGGGGGCGGGGGTCTCGGGGCTGGCGGCGGCGTTTCGGCTGAATGAACTGGCGCGGGACGCGCAGCGGCTGCTGACGGTCGACCTCTATGAATCGGCACCGCAGCCGGGCGGGCTGGTCTGCACCCGCGAGGTGGGCGACTACCGCCTCGAACTGGGGCCCGATTCGTTCATCACGAACAAGCCGGGGGCGGTCAGCCTCTGTCGCCGGTTGGGGATGGAAGATCAACTGGTTCCGACCGATGAGCGGTATCGTCGCTCACTGGTGCTGTTTCGGGGACGCCCGGTGGCGGTGCCCGAGGATTTTCAGCTACTGGCCCCCTCGGCACTCTGGCCGGTCTGGAAATCGCCCCTGTTTTCGCCCTGGGGGAAGCTGCGGATTGCCTGCGAGCTGTTTGTTCCGAAGACCCGCCATCCCGAGAGCGATGAAAGCCTGGCGAGTTTCGTGCGGCGCCGACTGGGGCAAGAGGCGCTGGATCGACTGGTGCAACCACTGGTCGGGGGGATTTACACCTCCGACCCGGAAAAACTGAGCGTGCGGGCGACACTGGCGCGCTTTCAGGAGATGGAGCAGCAGTCGGGCAGCCTGATCAAGGCGCTGGCGAAAGCGGCGACCACCCGCGCCCCTGGTCACGCCCCCGCGACCGGCGCCCGCTACGGGTTGTTCGCCACCCCGCGACTGGGAGTGGGGCAACTGGTCGAAGTGCTGGCGGCACAGGTCGAGCGTTCGGCGCAGATTCACCGCGGCGTGGGGGTGACCCAGTTGCGGCGCCTGCCCCAGGGCTTCGAGCTGGAAACTTCAAAGGGAACCAAGGCGCGATATGACGCGGTCATTCTGGCGGTTCCTGCCCATCGGGCCGCGGAGCTGTTGCGGCACGAGCAGCCAGTGGCGGCGCGCGAGCTGGCCCAGATCGAATACGCCTCGACGGCGATCGTGGTTACGGGGCACCGGTTGAGCGACGTCGCGCACCCGCTGGATGCGTTTGGGCTGGTGATTCCCGCGAAAGAGCGGCGGAAGATCCTGGCGGTCTCGTTCACAAGTCGAAAGTTCGCCCTGCGGGCACCCGAGGGGTCGGTCCAGCTACGAACCTTCGTGGGAGGGGCGATGCAGCCGGAGCTGATGGAGCGGAGCGACGACGAACTGCTGGCACTGGTGCGGGACGAGTTGACCGACCTGCTGGGCATTCGCTGGCAGCCCGAGGTGACCCACATCGCCCGCTGGAACCGTTCGATGCCGCAGTACCACGTCGGCCACGTCGAGCGAGCGGCCCGAATCGAAAGCTCACTCGCCCAGGAACCACACCTCGCCCTCGCCGGCAACGCCCTCCACGGCGTCGGCCTGCCCGACACAATCAGCAGCGGAGAGGCAGCGGCTGAGAAGGTGTGGAAGGGGATTGCGTAAGGAGATTGGAGAGATTCGAGAGGAGAGCGGTGTAGGCTGGAGACTGTGGTGTGGCGGTAAGACTCGAGGCCGCGTGTATTGCCTGTTTCGACCGGGCCGCTGTTGATGAGCTTCGATCGTAGACACTTCAACGCGGGACTGGTCCCAGTAGAAGCAGCGAGATGCCTGGGGTCCGTGCTGGCGTCTCACGAGCGGCGAGCCACGGCGCGCGATGATTGGTCAGATTCCAATCGCCTCCCCCTGGTACACCTGATGCGGGCGGTCGAGTTTGTCTCGCCAGGCGATGGTTCGGGGCAGGCCGAGGCTTTCGTAGATGGTGGCTGCGAGGTTTTCCGGCTTTTGGGGGTCGGCGGCGGGGTAGGCTCCCTGGCGGTCGCTGGCTCCGACCACGTTGCCTCCTCGCGTCCCGCCCCCCGCGAAGAAGACCGACTGCACCGCCCCCCAGTGGTCTCGCCCCGGGAGCTTTGAGGGGGCGCCCGGGTAGGTGAAGACCTTTGGCGTGCGGCCAAATTCACCCGCCATCACCACCAGCGTGTCAGACAAAAACCCCCGCTCGTCCAGATCGTCCAGCAGTGCCGAGAGGGCCTTGTCGGTCGGGGGGTACAGATAGTTCTTCAGGTTGTGGAACGCTTTTTCGTGCGTGTCCCAGCTTTCGTCGTTGCCGAGGTTGACCTGCACCAGGCTGACCCCCGCCTCGACCAGTTGCCGAGCCATCAACAGCGACCACCCGAACGAGTTCCGCCCGTACCGCTCCTGGACCTCGACCGGCGCGGAGTGAACGTCGAGCGCCTGGTGCACCCCGCCGTTGGTCAGCAGCGACAGGGCCGCCTGCCGGGTGCGGTCGAACTCGGCCAGATTCCCCGCAGTGTCGAGCTGCCGGCGTTGCTGGTCGAGCGACTGCAGCAGCGACAACCGGTTGGCAAACCGGCCTTCGAGAACTTCCCGCGGCAGTTCGAGCCGGGGGGCCTCGTAGAGATAGTCGGGAGGAACGGTCGGGCCGTCGGTCCGCTGGAACCCGTATTCGGGAAACGCCCCGTGGATGTACTTCGTGTCTTTGAACCGGCTCGCTTCGATGAACCACGGGTCGAACTTCCAGCCCATTTGCCCGGCGAACTGCCCGGGAATGGTCCGGCCGGTCACATGCACCAGTTTTTCTGGCAGGACGGCGGCGGGGGGGAGGTTGTTGCGGGGAGGGACAACTCCCGTGACGACCGAGGCGAACGAGGGATGGTCGTGCGGAGTGGGCTTGTTGCTGTCAAAGCCGGGGGGAAGGTCGGTCCGCCCCGTGAGCATCACGTGGTGGCCGATCGAATGCTCGTTGTAGGGGTGGGTTAGAGACCGGCAGAGAGCCCAGAGGTGGCTGCGCTCGGCGAGGCGGGGCAGGTGCTCGCAGACCGAGATGCCGGGGGTGCGGGTGTCGATGGGGGCGAATTCGCCGCGAATATCTTCCGGGGCGTCGGGCTTGGGGTCGAAGCTGTCGTGCTGCCCAAGGCCGCCCGAGAGGAAGATGTAGATGACCGCCCGATGGCGACGGGGCGGGCCCGGGTCGGGAGCGTCTGCGGCCAGGGCGCGGAGGCCGAGCAGGTGGTTGGTCCCCAGGCCAAGCAGGGGCGAGGCTCCCGAAATGAGGGCGGTGCGACGCGGCCAGCGACGGGGGTGAGCGAACCAGGACACGTCAGCCCTCGGAATGCATCAGGAGACGCAGATCAACTCCGGAAGATATCGGCAATCGCGGCTGCGATGCAACCAAAAACCGTGCGAGCGGGGGGCTTTCTTCCCTTTGGATGAAGCCGCGGAGACTCCATTCCAGACGGGCGATCTTGCCCCGCATGTCACATGTTGGTCTTGGCGTCGGCCGATTCGCCGAGCAGGGTGTGGAGCGCGTGCTGGATCTGTTCGTCGTGCCGGTGGTCGCGGGTGTAGATCCGGCAGATGGAGAAACTGAGCGGCAGTTCGCGGAACAGTTCGTAGTCGGCGAGCGGGCGGGGTTCGCCCCCCTCGGCGGGGTCGTACACGAAGTTCTGCCCAGCGGACGGCTGCTTCGCACCCGGTCGGTGGTAGTGACGGGCGATGTCGACCCGCATTTCGACATCCCGGCAACTGGCGGGGAGTCGACGGCGAACCCGCTGCTCGACCACGTCGGGCTCGGAAAAGATGGTGGTCTGTTCGTTCTGCCCCGAGTGAAAGTACATGGCGCGTTCGGCGGCCATCTTCCACAGCAGGCGTCGACTGAAGAGGTCGGCCCACTGCTGGCCAAGGGCCCGCCGGTCGGGGTCGGTATCGCGCGTCAGTCGCTGGACATCGACCAGGAAGGACGACTCGGTGAAGCCGCGGTAGAGGTCGAGGTGCTGCAGAGGGTTGCCCGGGAAGAGGTGCGGCATGGTGGCCGGGAAGAGGTCGGCCAGGGCGACATCGAGAGCCCGGACGGTGCGGTGGAAGTAGATGCTGCGGAAGAGATTGGCGCGGGCCTCGATGAAGTTGATCAGGGCCCGGAGTCCGCGGGCGTGGATGGTGAGGCCGCGGCTTGAGAAAAAGCTGTAATGCAGCAGGCGGAAGAGATCGAACGCCTTGAGGTTGTAGCCCGACATGTAGGCGTCGCGGAGGACGAAGTCCATGTTGTCGACGGTGTAGATGCCGCAGAAGAGCGACCGCAGCTTGACCAGCCAGTCGGGATGCCCGGCTTCAGAAGCACCGCGGGCGGGGCGGCGGATGAGCCAGCCGATCTGGGCGGGGTCAAGCTCTTCAAGCGGGGCAAGGCGTCCGTGGGGGTTGCGGCGGACGCGGCGGAGCAGGTCGCCCAGTTCGCCCTGGATGATGGCCGAGCCGAGGTCTTCGTGGGTGACCCCAAACTGATCGAGGTAGTGGTCGTCGAAGAAGTGGCCGAACGGGCCATGGCCGACGTCGTGCAGCAGTCCCGCCATGCGGACCAGGCTTTCGACATAGGCCCGGGAGGGGACATTGCGGCAGGCATCGACGAGCGAGTCGTACCAGTGGTCGATCGCCTGCGAGGCGAGGTGCATGACGCCCAGCACGTGCTGGAAGCGGGTATGTTCGGCGGAGGGGAAGACCCACCAGGCGGTCTGCAACTGGTGAATCTGCCGCATCCGCTGGACCCACGGATGGTCGATGATTTCCTGCTCGGAAACCTCACCCTCGGGAAGCGAGGCGCGGGAGATGAAGGGGATGTACCCGTGGATGGGGTCGTGCGAGAGGCTTTCGGACGAATAGTCGGGAACCATGCGGGCAATTCGAGAGGCTGGGGGAACGCGGTGAGTGTGGGGGCTATGGAAAGGGCTCGGGGTGCGGCACGCTGAAGCCGGGGCGGCGAGCTGCCGCTGGTGGGCCCCTCAATGAGCCTGGTAGAGCGCCTCACAGATGCGGGCGAGGGCTTTGCCAGCCTGGGCGGTATCGGAGGCCTTGGCGATGTGAGCGCGGTTGACGAAGAGGGCGAAGACCAGCGGACGTTTCTGAGCGGTCGTCATGTAGCCCGCGAGCGCCTTGCTGGTCAACAGGTAGTTGCGGTTGAGGGTGTTTTCCCAGAAGTAGGTGCCGGTCTTCGCCTGCACCTGTCCCTTGGCGGGACTCTCGGCGGGTAGGACTTCGGCGAGCGTGCCATCGACCCCGAGGCTGGGGAGGGCGGCGCGATAGTCGGCTGCGGCGGGATGCCGGTGCATCGCGCGGAGCAGTTGGACCGTGGCCCTGGGAGTCACGCAGTCGGCCTGCGACCCCCCCGCGCCGCCACCAAATGAGATGGTGTCGACCTCGACCCCCAGTCGCTTCAGCACATCGTGCTGAATGCCCAGGCCATCGGCGAGGGTCCGCTTGCCCGACTGGGCGGCGAGCAGCAGGGGGAGGGTGCTGGCGTGGAGATTGTGGCTGACCTTTAAACACAGCCGGGCGGCGTGGCGGAACTCGGGGGACTGCAGCACCGCCACCTGCGGAAGCTGGGCGTAGGCGTCGCGGGTGAGCTTGAGGGCGTTGTCGGGCTGACTGGCAAGGGGGGAGGCGGCGATGGCGACCCCGGCGCGATCGAGAGCCTCGATGAACAGGCCGCGGGCATAGGCAGTGGAGTCGGGCATTTCGTGAACACGGAGCACGCCGCGGTGACCGACGGGAATCTTGCCCGTCAGGACCAGCTCGTGCGGGCCGGTCGCCCGCAGCGTGGTGCTCAGGGGAGTCCCTTCCGGGGCGGTTTCCAGTCGGCAGTCGACTCGAAGCAACGCTGTGGCGGGACGGACGGCCACTGCGGCGGGGCGTCCGAGCTGGGTGGGGGTGATGGTCAGGTCGATCAGGTTGTCGTTGACCAGCATCGGGCTGACGCGGACCGGGCCACTGCCGGTGCTGCTTTCGCGATCGAACAGGCGGTCGTCAACAAGCACGTCGCCAGCGACCCGGCGGATGCCTGCGGCGGCGACCTGTCGGGCGAGGTCATCGAGACCGGCGAGCGGGTCGGGGGAGGTCAGCTGCCCCTTTTCGCTCCCATTTGCGTAGGTATGGTCATTGGCGGTGAAGGCGATGGAGCCATCGGGCAGGGTGCGGCCACCGAGGGTCAGATCGCCCGAGGCCAGCAGCACCAGGTCCCCCTGCAGGGTTCCCTGGGCGTCGACGTTGCCATGGCGAAAGACCGGGGTGTGAAAGCGGTGCGAGGGGCCCAGTGTGTCGAGGGCGGCGGCGACCGAGTAGAGCTTGGTGACGGAGGCCGGGGCGAACAGTTTGTCGGCATTCAGTTCGTGCAGCGACTCACCCGTTTCCAGGTCCACCACCAGCAGCCCCCAGTGCGAATGCCGGTATTCGGGGGCGTCGAGAATCTGCTGGACGGCGGAGGGGAGGGCCGACTGGGCGCAGGCCGCCGGGGGGGCGGGGATGAACCAAAGCGAGGCCAGCCCGAGCAGGCACAGTGGGCGGAGGAGGCGGGGCTTGTGAGCAATCGGGGAGGGGGGGAGG
>CAIUHT010000536.1 GCA_903898975.1 uncultured Planctomycetaceae bacterium | reverse complement strand
CGCTTCGCAGATCAACTGCATGTCGCCGTACTCGATGCCGTTGTGCACCATCTTGACGTAATGCCCCGCCCCCGCCGGCCCGACCCACTCACAACACGGAATGTCGTGCTTGGGCCCCACCTTGGCCGAAATCTTCTGGAGGATCTCCTTGACGTGGGGCCAACTGGCCGGCGAGCCACCCGGCATGATGCTGGGGCCCTTGAGTGCCCCCTCTTCGCCCCCCGACACCCCGGTGCCGCAAAACAGCAATCCTGCCTTCTCGACTTCCACAGTCCGCCGATTGGTGTCGGGGAAATAGGTGTTGCCCCCGTCGATCAGGATGTCGCCCGGGGAACAGAGCGGAATCAATTCGCGGATCAGATCGTCGACCGCGGGCCCCGCCTTGACCATCATGAAGATCTTGCGGGGGCTCTTGAGGCTGTCCACCATTTCCTTCAGCGAGTGGCACCCCTTCAGCCGCTTGCCCGGGTTCCGCCCCACGAATTCATCCACTTTCGATGTGGTGCGGTTGAAGACCGAGACCTGGTAGCCCCGGCTCTCCATATTCAGAGCCAGGTTTTCTCCCATCACCGCCAGGCCCACGAGGGCGATATCGCTTTGAGACATGGTGCTGTGTTGTGTTCCGCAGGTTGCTGGATGCTGTTCCGCTCGCGGCCCGCATTGTGAACAATCAGGCTGAAAGTTGGTAGCCTGCCCCTCTTGAACAGGGGGTCGCGATTCCCTCGGGTGTGGCAATCCTGAAGGAGATTCCGGGAGCTCATCTGGAAATCTCGGGTTGAATCACTGCGAGACCGGTTTAAGATGCACTCCAGCTCACCCAACCGACCGATCCTCCCTGTGCGGTTCTCACTGCCGCGCGATTTGCCCCTCCCTCCTCCCCGGTCGTGGCCCATGCCGAATCCAGCCGCAGCCCCCGAGCAAATCAGCCCCCCCATGAGTTCCTCTGCATCGACTTTCCGCACCTGTCCCGGGACACTGCCGCGGCGCGGAGTTCTGCGTGCCGGAGGGGCCGCACTCGCCGGGCTTTCTTTAGGTCAACTTTTGCGAGCGGAATCGGCACCGTCACCTGGCGCGACTCCCCGGGCACCCAAGTCGCTGATTGTGCTCTGGCTGTGGGGCGGTATCAGCCACATGGAGACCTTTGATCTCAAACCACAAGCGCCCGCCGAGTACCGGGGGGAATTCGCGCCGATCCCGACGGTCGTGCCGGGGCTGGAGATTTCCGAGCACCTTCCCCGGCTGGCAAGTTGTGCCGATCGCTTCTCACTGTTGCGGAGTGTCACACACGACAGTAATGGACACGTCAACAGCACACACACCCTCCTGACAGGCTACCCGGGAGAGCCCGTCGAACTCGCGCCGTTTCTGCCGCGGCACCCCGATCTCTGGTCGGTCGCCTCAAAATATACCCCCGCCGACCCACACGGTGCCCCCGCACACGTCGCCATGCCGCGCGTTCGCTACAACGGCTCGGCGTACCTCGGCGGTGGGCTTGATCCGTTCCTGGTCACCGCCGATCCAAACACGCCGGAGTTCTCGGTCCCCAACCTGGCGCTCAACGGCGTTTCCCCGAATCGATTCACCGACCGACTCTCATTGCAGCAGCGTTTTGATACATCAGCTCTTTGGATGTGTCTTGATAGCCTGACTGTAACAATAAAGCTTTTTCAATGTAACGGCTCACACGAGTTCTTAGCGCTGGTAAATCTTCTGCTTGATTAAAGTGCTGCGGAAATTTGAGACTTAGCCAAGCATATAGGCTGATATCTTTGCTTAAAT
>CAIUHT010000535.1 GCA_903898975.1 uncultured Planctomycetaceae bacterium | reverse complement strand
CTCAACCACCAGCTTCGCGGCCCGGAATCCGACGCTGACGCCGCCTTCGTCGCCGAGCTCTGCGCCCGCTGGCACGTCCCCCTCGTCTCCGCCAGCGTCCCCCTGCAGGCTCTCAGTACCCAGGCCGGCGTGGGCACCGAGGCCGCCGCCCGCAGTGTCCGCTACGATTTTCTCAAGCAGGCGGCACTGGACCTGGGGTGTCATTGTATCGCCACGGGGCATACCGCCGACGATCAGGCCGAAACTGTCCTGCTGCGCACCCTCCGCGGCACAGGCCTGGCCGGCCTGGCGGGAATTCCCCCAGGGCGCGACCTGGGGGATGGCGTCCGCCTCATCCGGCCCCTGCTGGCGTTCACCCGCCTCGACCTGCTCGACTGCCTGAAGCATTGGCAGCAGCCGTATCGCGTCGATTCTTCCAACACCCTCCCCGATGCCACCCGCACCCGCGTCCGGTTGGAACTGCTCCCCCAGCTCCGCCGCGACTTCAATCCGCAACTCGACCGCTGCCTGCTCTCCCTCGCCACCCAGGCCCGCGAGATCCAGGACTGGATTGGTGAACAGGTGGTCGATTTACTCAAGGGGGTCGACCTTCAGTCCGACGGGAACTCGCTCTCCTTGAAGTTCGAAAGCCTCCTCCGGCTCCCCGACTTCCTGATTGCGGAAGTTCTCATCACGCTCTGGGATCGCATGGGCTGGCCCCGCCGGTTGATGACCCACCGGCACTGGCGCCGGCTGACCGCGGTGGTTCGCAGCGGGCGTCGGGCCGAATTCCCCGGGCGAATCTCCGCCGTTCGCCTCGACCCCCGCCTCGAACTGCGCAGAGAGGCCTGATCGACAGTTTTCCGCGGTCCATCGTTGCTTTCGCTCTGGAATTGCTTGCCCAACGTCATCCGACCGGCTAGAACAGGTTTTCCGGCCTGAGGGGCTGCCGTGATCTTGGCCCCTCTGGGTATCTGTGAAGGCAAGCTCCCTCCCAGGTTCCGCGGCCGCAGCGGAAAGATCCAATGTTCGATGCGGGCTCGCGCGAGCCGACAGCGGCTGGTTGGACGGCTTAGACGACGGCGGTGGAACAGCGGGATGAGGCACCTGGAGTCCATGTTCCAGCTGTCGGTTGACGACTGCTGGTCGATTCTCAAGACATCGGCAGTGCTCAAAAAGCGTTGGGCCACTGGTGATCGCCCGTCTCTGCTCCCTGGTCGCGTGATGACCCTGGTGTTCGAGAAGCCCTCGCTCCGCACCCGCGTCAGCTTCGAGTCGGCGGTCGCCCAGCTGGGGGGACGCAGCGTCTTCCTCACCTCGGCCGACGCTGGGTTGAATGGCCGCGAGTCGGCCCCCGACATCGCCCAGGTCCTCGGTGGCTATTCCGATTGGATCGTCACCCGCACCTTCTCGCAGCAGATGGTCGAAGACTTCGCCCGCCACGCCGGGTGCCCGGTCATCAACGGCCTGTCCGACACCGCCCACCCCTGCCAAGCCCTCGCCGACCTGTTCACCATCTGGGAAGTCTTCGGCTCACTCCAGGGGAAATCGCTCGCCTACGTGGGCGATGGCAACAATGTCGCCCGCTCGCTGGCTGTCGCCTGTGGCATGCTGGGCGTGCAGTTCACCATCGCCTCCCCGCTGGGCTACGAACTCCCTGTTTCGTTCGTCGAACGGCTCCGGCAGGCTCATCCGGGCGGAGATTTTCGCCTCACGTCCGACCCGCAGGCCGCCGTCAAGCGGGCCGACGTCGTCTACACCGATGTCTGGGCCAGCATGGGTCAAGAATCGGAAGGCGAGGTTCGCAAGCGGGCCTTCGCCCCGTACCAGGTCAATGGCGCCCTGATGCGGATGGCCCCCGCCCACGCCCGCTTCATG
>CAIUHT010000534.1 GCA_903898975.1 uncultured Planctomycetaceae bacterium | reverse complement strand
CCCCGTCGCTGCCAGCAGTTCTTCGCGCCACCTCGCCAGCGCCGCTGCCCGGTCCGCGACAGGCCCGTCACTGTCGGCCAGGTCGTCGGTAATCCGCATGAAGGCGTACAGCGCGCACATCGACCGGTAGCGGTCGCGCGGCAGCGTCAGGAACGAATAGTAAAAATTCTTCCCCGCCTCACGGGCCAGGTGCTCGCACGCCCGATACGACCGGTCCAGGGTCGTTGCCTGGCTGCTGACACTCATCGACAAGTCCCCGGGCGGTTCAGTCACCCCGCGCCGCGTCGCGCGACCCGCGCCACGCCCGCACAGCCGCATGTCCCACGCACCGCCCCAGCAGTCCCACCGCGTCCCAACCAGTCACCACCGGCCGCCGACTCCAGACACGATACCCAATCCCCGCGATCCGCTCCAGAATCCGTTCGCCTCCCCGCGCGAACATCTCCAGGTCGACCTGCACCCGCCACGGGAACTGCCGCAGTTCGGGCTCCCGCCCCGGGCTCCAGGGCGACAACAGCCGCCGCGCTCCCTCGACCTCGTACTTCATGAGCTCGAGGAACGCCGGGTTCTCTTCCCGGGCTCCCCACTGCTGGCGGGTGTAGCCGAACCGCGCACAGTCCTCGGCGGGCAGGTAGACCCGCCCCAGGGCCTGGTCGCGGGCCACGTCCTGCCAGAAGTTCGCCAACTGCAGGCCAGTGCAGATGGAGTCGGACCAGCGGAAATTCTGCTCGGTCGCCCGCCTGCACAGGTACAGCACCAGCCGGCCGACCGGGTTCGCACTCCGCCGACAGTAATCGAGGAGCTGGGCCATGGTCGCGTAGTCTTGAACCACCTGGTCCTGCTCGAAGGCCGACACCAGGTCGTCGAACGGTTCCTGCGGGATCTGGTGCCGGGCCACGGTGTGCGCCAGGGCGACCAGCACCGGGTGCCGGGCCCCTCCGCCCCGACTCGCCCGCGTCGCCTCCCGCCACCACGCCAGCAGTTCCTGCGAGCGGGCCCGATCGCCCAGTTCGTCCCCCAGGTCATCCGCCCACCGGCACCAGGCGTAGATCGCGTAAAAATCGTCCCGCATCGCCCGCGGCAGCAGCAGCGAGACGACCGGGAAGTTTTCGTAGTGCCCCAGGGCCACCCCCCGGCAATACGCCGTCGCCTCCGCCAGGCTGCACCCCGGCCAGTCACTCTCCGGCCCAAATCGCCGCAGGTCGATTTGAATGTCGTAACGACCCTGTGCCATGCGGCGAACCTGTGTTCAAGAGGTGAAAAGGGTGGAGGGTGAAGGGTGGAGGGTGGAGGGTGGAGGGTGAACGACTTCGCACGGGGCGAATGGTTGTCGGACAGCTGGTGGCGGGATGATTGGCCCGGTCAGGGGGGTTGGTGATCGGTCGGTGAAGGGGTGAGACGGGCTGAGTTGGGCTGGCACGCCGGACGCTGGCTGGGGTCGCATGCGTCGCCGGCTTTCCGGAACACGCCTGCCGGCCAGCCGCCGCCCGCCTGGGGCCCTTCCAGGACTTGGCCGACGGGGGTGGTGACTGACCGGAATTGCCTCTCTGGCGGGGAGGGCGTCTGGTTCCGCTGGTCGCTCCGGGGGCCCGAGGTCCCCACTCGGACGGGAACCTACTGTAAAGCCGCCTCCACCCGACGTACAATCGCCTTTTCGCACTGCGCGATCTCCTTTCGTTCCTCCCCCTGTGACCCCCCGCTTTCGATGCCACTGCCCCAGGTCGTGATTGTCGGCCGTCCGAACGTCGGCAAGAGTTCGCTCATGAACTGGCTGGCCCGCAAGCGAATCTCGATTGTCGACCCCACCGCCGGGGTGACCCGCGACCGGGTCACCTACCTCATGCACCATCTCGACCGCTATTTCGAGCTGGTCGACACGGGGGGCATTGGCATCGTCGACAGCGATGACCTCAGTGCCGACATCGAGCGGCAGATTCAAGCCGGGCTCGAACAGGCGTCGCTCATTCTCTTCGTGGTCGACGCCCAGGATGGGCTGGTGCCGCTCGATCGCGAGGTGGCTCGCCGCCTGCGTCCGTTGGGCAAGCCGGTGCTGCTGGTTGTGAACAAGAGCGACTCCCCCCGGCTCGAATCGGGGGCTCCCGAGTTCTTCACCCTGCTCAAGGCCCCCTCGATCTGTACCAGCGTGACCGCCGAGCGGAACCGCGAGGGGCTGCTGTCGCAGATCGTGAGGCTGCTTCCCGAGCCGACCGAGAACGAACTGTTCGAAGGCGAACAGGGGGAAGCCGACCCCGAGCTGAAGCTGGCGATTATCGGCCGGCGGAACGTGGGGAAAAGCACGTTCATCAACGCCCTGGCGCAGACCGAGCGGATGATTGTGAGCGAGGTCGCCGGTACGACGCGCGACAGTGTCGATGTGCGGTTCGAACTCGATGGCAAGGCGTTTGTGGCGATTGACACCCCCGGGGTGCGGAAGAAGAAAAGCCTCGCCAACGACATCGAGTTCTACAGCCT
>CAIUHT010000533.1 GCA_903898975.1 uncultured Planctomycetaceae bacterium | reverse complement strand
GGCACCTCAGGAAGTTTCCGACATGGAAGACAACGGCAACTCGGTCCGCTACCTCATCTTCGACTGCGAAGCGATTGCCGACGGCGACCTCATCGGCCGCATCCGGTATCCCCACGACCAACTCTCTCCCGCCGAGGCGATCACCCGGTTCCGCAAAGAGACCGCCGCCGAAAGAACCGACGGCAAAGACATCCTCCCCGTCACCTACATGCTCCCCATCTCGGTCGCGATCGCCAAGGTCGATGGCCATGGCCGGTTGCTCGACCTGGTGACACTCGACCCCCCCCGCTATCGCCCCGAGGTCATCGCCCGCAACTTCTGGCAGGGGTGGCAACACTACAAGCGCCCCACCCTCGTCAGCTTCAACGGGCGGGGTTACGACCTGCCACTGCTCGAACTCGCCGCGTTCCGGTACGGCTACCCGGTCCCCGCCTGGTTCAACAGCGATGCCAAGACCTACGACCAGTCCCGCAATCGCTACAACACCCTCGCCCACCTCGACCTCAGCGACCTCATCTCCAATTTCGGCGCGTATCGAATCGCCGGAGGCCTGAACCTGCTGGCCAACCTGATTGGCAAACCGGGCAAGACCGGTGTCGATGGCTCGAAAGTGCAAGACATGTACTTCGAGGGGCAACTGCAGGAAATCAACGACTACTGCCGCTGCGATGTGCTCGACACCTACTTCGTGTTCCTCCGCTCGCGGGTGCTGACCGGCAAGATGACCCTCGAAGAAGAACAGCAGCGGGTTGATGAAACCCACGCCTGGCTCGTCGCCCGCCAGGACGAAACCCCCGCCTATCGCCACTACCTCGAACACTGGGGCGAATGGAAAGCTCCCCAGGTCTGAAGAGTTTTCAGGCCTGAAGAGTTTTCAGGACTCGAGAGTTCCCAGGCCTGAAGATTCCGGGGCCTGAACCCGCCCGCGCGGTGATCCACGCCCGCAACCCCGCGACCGAAGTCGGGGACTCGGCTCGATTCGCTCGCGAGTGTTGCGCCGCCCCGCGAACCCGGTCATCGGCTGCCAACTCTCCACCGCCACCATCCGTTGCCCCGCGAGTTTTTTCGCCCCGTCGGACTCCGCCTGCTGGCCCAACCTCGCCATCCTGCCGGCCTGCCTGACCTGCGTTCGGCGACACCCATGCAGTGCCAGGTCCCTGTTCTCCACTCACCCCATTGGGGGCGCGTGGGCGAACGCTCAACTCCCCTCCGCACGCCACGCGGAGTGCGCCGCTCCCTTCGTCCCTTTGTCCAGTTGCCACCAGCGTCCCTTCGCTGCCAACTTCCGATGGCTCCCCGTTCCCCTTGCGACTCGGCCCAGGCCATGCCCACTCCTTGCACGCCCCGTGTCCCCTCTCGGCTGACGACGGGACGGTTGTCGTGGCTCCCCCCCCTCGTGCTGTTCGGACTCTGTTTCCTGCCCATCGCGGCGACTGCCCAGGACGTCGATCAGGAACCGCCGACACCGGCCCCACGCGCGCCTGCGCCAACTCCCAGTCGGCTCGATCGTCAACGCGTCGGGACCCAGACGGAACTCGCGATTGATCCCGCCACTGTCCGCCGGTTCGACACAGGCTGGGCCCATCCCCGCGATGGCTGGTGGATTGTGCACATCGAAGGCACCCCCCACGCCCGCGGTTTTCAACACGGCCAACTGCTGGCCGAAGAAATTGTCGATTACATCACCGTCATGGCGAAGGCCCGCAGCCATGCCGACCACCGCACAGGCTGGGAGGAAGCCCGCCGCCTGGTCGATGCCCTCTTCCTCAGGCAATACAGCCGCGAATGCCGCGAAGAGATGCAGGGGATCGCCGACGGGGCCTCGGCGGCCGGGGCCCGCTGGCACGGTCGGCGACTCGACCTGCTTGATGTGGCGATCATCAATTCGGGAGGCGAACTCGCCTATCTCGACGAGGAGAT
>CAIUHT010000532.1 GCA_903898975.1 uncultured Planctomycetaceae bacterium | reverse complement strand
CGAGCCGGATTCTTGCTAGCCCGGCTGGCGTCGCAAATCAATTACAGTTCCCCCACCGGCGAGAGGCGGGAGCGACGAAACATCGAGGTGCCGTCACGGGCAAAGTGCCCTCCCTCTCCGCGCGGAAACGAGACCTGACCCCTTACCGCTCAGACGGATGGTTGTGAGTCCGGCTTGGGTCACGAATCACCCACTGCGGCCGAAAGGCCGGAGCAACGGAATGTCGAGGCGCCGTCGCCGGGAACGAGCCCCTGCGTTCCCCGGGAAAACGAGACCTGACCCCTTACCGCTGAGCTGACCCCTTACCGCTCAGTGTACATCTGATTCATTTTTATTATTTGGGTCTCTTTCTCTATTTTTTGGGTGGCGCGCGGATTCAAAAACTTGTTCTTAAGGGAGGGACCCGCTGCGCGCGGGTCAGCAACTCGTTTCCAAGAGTTCTCGGATGAACCAAGTCTGTTCAACACAGAACCCGAGGTCGCGGATCCCGAAGGGGGTCGAGGTGCGGACCGCTGCGGTTGGCGATCCGTCCGCAGCCCCATCCCGGGACACGGGCACTGCCGCCGATCGCCGTTTCCCCTGGGCTCCCAAGTTCGCTCCGCGCGGTCAGGCTCACAGTGGCAACTGTCACCGTGGCCACTCTCACAGCGGCGGCCCCGACGCCGGTCTGGCACGCGCGGCAACTCGCCTCCCTGCGACCCGGCTGGCGTGCGCTTCGTTCCGACTGGCTGGTCAACTGCGGCCCGGCGAGTCCTCTCGGCCCGCCCCTGGGACTGCGACGCTCCGGCTGGCCAGGCCTGGGCCCACGGAGGGGCAGGCCGCAGTGCCTGGGCGTCACCCACCCGCCCCGCCACCGCGCGACCTCAGCACCGGCTCGATCCCGTGACCGCTCCTGGGGTGATCCCCAGAGCACCGCGTGACTGAGTCGCCGCACTCACCCTGTCAAAACATTGATTCCACGGTTTCCCACCTGTTTCTGCCTGACGAAAGCCCCCCGATGAATCTCTTCCGCTTTGATCGCCGTGGATTGGGTCGCCTCTGGACGCGCCTGGTGCAGCAGGCCCGTCGCCTCAGGGAAGAACGTCGGCCCACCAGGCGGGGTCGTCGGGCGCGGCTGGCTGCCCCCGCGGGGCACGTCTGGCAGGTGTCGCCGGTGCTCAGCCTGGAATCGCGCACCCTGCTGACGACCACCATCACCACCAGCACCGATCTCAGTGTCTATTTCGACGCCAACGGGAATTTTTCGATCTCCGATTCCGACCAGATCACCATCGAGTCGGGAGTGATCATCTCCTCCAGTTCCACCTCGGGGGCGGCGGGGAGCATCTCGCTCAGCAGCCCGATGATCGTGCTGCAACCGGGGGTGCAACTGCTGGCCACGGGGAGCAGTTCGGCCGGGGATGGCGCGATCACCCTGACCGCCAATAACGTGCAAAAGAGCGGCACTGCCACTCCGTTGCTGCAGATGATCCGGGACCATGCGACCAACTCGTCGATCCAGATTGGCTCCAACGTCACCATCATCGGGGGCACCGTCGACATCCAGTCGTCGGCTGGCGATTCCGTTGCCGAAGAGAACGCCATCACCAACAACCCGCATGCCTCGGCCGCCATCAGCATCCCGACCAACGACTTCAATACGGCCTTTGGTGCCCTGCCGTTCTCGGTGCTCATCAAGCAACCCACCGCGACGATCACCATGGACAGCGGCAGTTCCATCACCAGCAGTGGCTCGGTGACGGTTGAGAGCGAATCGACCCCCTATGCGGATTCCGTGGCGGTATTCGGCAGTGCGCTGACTGCCCTGATCGGTGCGGCCTGGCGCGAAAAATGGATCCAGAACCAGTCCGGTGGGCTCTCGGCGGCCTTCAGCTACACCGACGCGAGCGCCACCGTCGAATTGAAGTCGAACGCCTCCATCACCGCGGCCTCGGGTTCGGTCACCCTGACAACCTCGACCACCAATACCACGACCGCCCTGGCCCAGACGGCCAAAAACCTGACCCGCAACCTCGACAACATCGACCCCAACACCTGGCTGCTGTCGATGGGTGTCGCGATGCTGGGAACCAACTCGATCGCGCAGGTCGATGCGGGGGCGACGATCACCGCGGGCCAGACCGTGATGATCGATGCCAAAGCCAAGAACACAAGCGGCGCCAAGGCCGAGTCGTTCTCCTTCAAGGATGGCTTCGTGGGAGCCTCCGCCTCCTACTCGCAGGTCGACGCCAATGTGCAGGCAATTGTCAACGGCACCATCACGGCCGGTTCGCAGGCCGTGCTGTCCACCCTGACTTTCAACCCGAATTTCGCGATTGATTTCACCACCGACAGTCTCACCTTTTCGGACGTCAAAGGCTACACCACCGGCACGCCGATTCGCTACCAGGCGGGAGCCGACGGAAGCAATGTTCCGGGCCTGGTCTCAGGCCAGGTCTATTACCTGATCGCGCAGTCCTCCACGTCGCTGCAATTGGCCTCGTCGTATGCCAACGCCTTGAGTGGCACTGCCATCTCCTTTGGCGCGGGCTTCCCCACCCTCAGCGGCCCCAACGGCACGCTCCCCATCT
>CAIUHT010000531.1 GCA_903898975.1 uncultured Planctomycetaceae bacterium | reverse complement strand
CCCGAGCGAGCCGTCGGCGCCCCCGATGATGCGGTCGGCCGCCAGGAAAATGCCGGGGCCGATGGTGTTGGCGCGCGCCGGCACCAGCGTGGTGCGGCTCTTGAAGCTGGTGATGGCGTTCTGCTCGATGGTGAGAGGATGCAGCTTCGCCCCCAGGCGGTGGGTCTGCTGTTTCCATTCCCGCTCGTTTGCGAACTCACCCGCGAAGTGCGGCTCCCAGAAGGCGATGTGGCAGACCCGGCCGATCCCGAAGATGACCACCAACTGACCGCCGGCGGCGCGAATCTCGCCAATCCGCTCGGCATAGGTGGGGAGCAGCTTCTTGGTGGCGAAGCAGCGCTGACGGGTGGGAATGGTCAGCTTTCCCAGCGGTCCGTAGAACGCCTGCTGCATGGCGTATTGGAAGGCACCGGTGTTGGTGGCGGGCAGGGTGTTTCCCTGGGCGTCGCTCCACTCGTCCATGTTGAACCCATGGCAGTGGTCACACGGGACGCCCCATTCGGTCAGGAAGTAGACCGCCCAGCGGTACATGCCCATGGGGCCGACCGGGAGGATGAGGGCCAGCTCGTGGTCGGCATCGCGGGCCTGCTTGATGGTGAGAGCAATTTCGTGCCCCAGCATCATGTCGAAATCGGCGACCGACGAGCAGGCGACCGGGGTGAATCCCCGATGCCACCACTTCTGCCGCTGGCCGATGGTGGCGGGGTCGGGGTCGACACAGCGGTCAATCGCGGCGAGATCCCAGCCAGCGGGGAAGAATCCCTCCATGAGCGAACCGCGGAGCGTGGTGAGCAGATCCATGGAGGGAGCCTCAATCAATCAACAGAGGGCTGGTTCGGCAGGCAGACATCGATTTGGACGGGGGTGGGCCCCTTCTTCCGCAGTGGGACTCTTCCGCACGGGGGCACTCTACCGCACGGTGACGAGGCACTCAACGGCGCGGGCGGATGGCGGAGCACGGGCGGCACCTCATATACTGCGGCACTGCCTGCCCCGGCCCACCCGGGATGTCCCGTGGCTTTCTTCCCCGGGGCCGGCTCTCTGCGCCCGACCCTGGGCCCCTTCTCGGGCGACCGCATGTCGAATTCCCTGCTTCCCACCACGGCGCCCGACACGCCACGGACCCTCTCGTGGTGGCCGCTGCTGCGCAGCTTCCGGCTGGCGTTCCGGCTGAGACAACTGATACTGGCGGCGGTGGGGCTGCTGCTGACGACCGCCGCGCTCCGCGGCCTCGAACCGTGGTTGCCCGGGGGCCCCTTCCCCCTCCCACCGCAGCCGTGGGAGATCGACCTGGGGTTCGGCACACCGACCCCGCTCGAACTGGTCGCCGGGGGGATTGACGACCCCCAGCGGCTGGCGCGGAACGCCCTTGGGAACGTACGCGTCCCGCTGGGCCCGGCACGCGATTTCATCGAGCCGGCCCGCGAGGCGTGGGACCCCCGCGCGGAATGGCACGAAGTGCTGGGAGCCGGGCTGCGGTGGTTTGTGTGGGTGGCGATGTGGAGCATTTTCGGGACCGCACTCTGCCGAAGCGCGGCGGTCGAGTTCGCCCGCGAGCAGAGCACACACATCTGGGGGGCGTTGCGGTTCGGCGCGACCCGGGCCCCGGCAGTGCTCGGCGGACTGCTGTTGCCCCTCGTGGCGGTGGCCGGGCTGGGAGCCCTGCTGGCGCTGGGGGGGCTGCTGGGGCGGCTCCCGTACGTGGGGCCACTGGTGCTGGCGGTGGTGTGGGGACTGCAGCTGATTGTGGGCGTGCTGCTGATGGTGGTGCTGCTGGGGCTGGTGTGTGGCTGGCCCCTGATGTTCGCCACGGTCGCGGTCGAGGGGACCGACGCGTTCGACGCGCTGAGCCGGTCTTACAACTACCTCTACGAACGTCCGCTGCGCCAGCTGGCCCAGGTGGCGATCACCCTGGTGTGGGGATCGTTCGCCACGTTCTGCGTGCTCCTGCTGGCGCAGTGGGTGGTGCAGCTGACGCTGTGGGGGACGTCGTGGGGCGCGACGCGAGAGGTGCTGAATGACTTTGCCGAGCAGGTTCCCGCCTTGCTGCGGGCCGACACGGTGGCAGCCGCGGTCACAGTTCCCGTGGGTGATGAGACTCCCGTCGCGGGGGCCGTGGGGGCGTTGCCCCGCTGGGTGGCACGCGGCTGGTTCCGCCTGCTGGCCACGCTGGTGACCGGGTTCGTCTACAGCTTTTTCTTCAGCAGCATGACCGTGATGTATTTTCTGCTGCGGCAGAGTGTGGACGGGAACGACCTGGACGAAGTCTACCTGGGGAATGAACCCGAACCAGACGACCTGCTGCCCTTGGTGGGAGCCGCCGCGATGGGGGTGGACCTGTCGAAGGTGGGACAGGCCTCGCCCCCCGACGAGACACCTCCCGACAACCCCCCGTATCCGGCACCCCGCTAGCAGGTCCCTGGGGGCGGTGGACTGGAGGGGTGGGTTGGGGAGTTCGCCCGGGGGGAATGCTCTCCCGTCAAGGCGCGGTGTTGGCTACACTGGCCCCTTGGCCCCGCCCGGGGAGGCGCAGGTTCGGCGAGAACCGTGTTTCCCACTGTGGCAGGCTGTCGAACCGCTCGGGTCGCTCGCGTCCCACGGTCTTTTTCCCGCCCGTTTTCAGACACCAGGTCCAGGCCGATTTCATGCCCACTGCGGCTTCGATGGAGAAAATTGTGGCGCTGTGCAAGCGCCGGGGGTTCGTGTTTCAGTCCTCCGAGATCTACGGAGGTTTGAACGGCTTTTGGGATTATGGACCGCTGGGAGTCGAGCTGAAGCGGAACGTGAAGGAAGCCTGGTGGCGGGACATGATCACCAGCCACGATGAATTCAGCGTGCCCGCCGGGGCTCCCTCGGCGTTTTCGATGGTCGGGCTCGATTGCTCGCTGATCATGCATCCGCAGGTCTG
>CAIUHT010000530.1 GCA_903898975.1 uncultured Planctomycetaceae bacterium | reverse complement strand
CGTCGCCTTGGCGGGCTTGGTTCGCGCGGCGTAACGGGCCGTCACGTTCTCGGCGGGAACCGACTTGTCGCGCATCGCCCACGGCAGGGGGAAGTGCCGCTCGGTGCGGGCGAAACTCGCCGCGTAGATCGCGTGCTCGAACGAATCCTCCTGCGCCTGGGAGGCGTCCCCAATGAACCAGCCGCGATTCAGCCCCTGCTTGTCGGGCTCGCACGCCCCGGTGAAATGCCAGGTCTGATCCCAGATTTCGACCCAGGTGTGATTGCCCCGCTTGTTCGACCAGAGCGGGGTCCCGACCAGTCGAGCGGGAATGCAGACAGCCCGGCAGGCATCGGCCAACACAATCGACAGTCCCGTGCACGACGCCTTGCCCGACTCGATCGACTCGGCGGGCCCCTGGTTGGCCGCCCGTCGCTGTGTGGAATACTTCAGGTTCAGCTTCGGGAAAATCTCGACATTCAACTGGTGTGCCGCCTCGGCGGGAGTCTGGCACTCCTTGACGATCGGCAGACACAGATCCAGCATCGACTGCCGCCAGTCGTCCCGCTTTTCGTCGATGTTCGCGTACGGCAGGACATTGTTCAGGAAAATCGGCTCGGGGATCGCCCGTCCCCAGGGGAGTTCCCGCCGCGACTTCCAGGCCAGCTTCGAATTCTTCAGCAGGTAGTCGGCCTTGAGGCTCCGCAGGTCGCTCGTCGGCATGTGGGCGATGAGGAACTCGAGGCCATAGCGTTCGTCGGCATCGGGCGCTTCAGCGAGCGCCCGTTCCAGCTCGGGCCGGTTGTCTCCCGCCTCGGCCAGCCGGGCGGTGACCTCCCCCTTCAGGCTGGGACGCTCGGCTTCCTGGGCGATCGCCGAGGAGAGCCACACCGCCGGGCCCCCCGCACCGCAGGTCGCCAGCAGCCAGAGCGCCAGCAGCCACTGCGGGCCCCGGCAGCGCGTTGTTCGACATTCCGCACGCATCAGCTCACCTCGTGTTTCCCTGTGGAACCGTTGCACATTTCGACCCGCGTTGACGGGGCCCTCGCACACCTGGAACTCTCCACTGCCACATCCCCTTGACCAGCCATGCCGTGGGGACGCCACCCCGTCCACCCCAACCACACCGCGGCTCCGTGGGTCGGAAGCCGCGGTCACTCGCGTGGCTCGCCTGGGCGGGTTACCACTTCCAGTTGGCCCGCAGTTCTTCATTGACCACGGCACCGGCCGGCCACTGATTGCGGTACAGCTGCGCGATGCACTGGGCGGCCTCGATGCCCATACTGTCTTGCGCCAACCGGTCGCCTCCCCCCAGGTGAGGGCTGACCACCACCTGGGGCAGCCGGAACAGCGGATTGTCGGCCTTGGCCGGTTCCTGTTCGAAGACGTCCAGCCCCGCTCCGGCCAGGTGCCCGCTGTTCAACGCCGTCAACAGGTCGGCTTCAACCACCAGCCCCCCGCGGGCGGTGTTGATCAGGACGCTGCCCCGCTTCATCTGCGCGAACCGCCGGTTATCCATCAGGCGGTTGGTCTCGGCATTGTGCGGGCAATGCAGGCTGACGTAATCGCTCTGGGCCAGCAGCGTCTCGAAGGCAACCATCTCGATGCCGTGCTGACGGGCGAAGTTCAGGTCGGCGAACTGGTCGGACGCAATCACCCGCATCCCCATGGCGCGACCGCGAATGGCGGTGCTGCGGCCAATCCGGCCCAGCCCCACCAACCCCAGCGTCTTGCCACGAATGGGACGGGTCGACTCCCCCACCCACTGCCCGGCCCGCGTGCGGGCGTCATTGACGACAACGCCCTTGGCGAAGCCGAAAATCAGGGCGAACACCTGCTCGGCCACCCCCTCGTGGTTGGCGGTCGGGGTGATGCAGACGGCAATCCCGCGCCGGGTGGATTCAGGAACGATCACCCGGTCGTAACCAACCCCCGCCCGGGCGATCACGCGCATGTTCGGCAGTTGCGCCAGCACCGACGGTGTGAAGTGCTCGCCGCCGGCGATGATCGCCGAGGCGGGCTTCATCACCCGCACCGCCTCGGCCTCGGAGACCAGGCCGCGGGTGAATGTCGTCTCTTCAGGGTAGGCAACGGTCAGCCCCGCTTCTTCGAGGATTTCCACCCAGGGGCCGCGGGTGCCCAACAATGACTCGGGAGTGATCAGAACTGTCGGCATGACTCGGGAACTAGAGAGAGGGAAGCAAGGAATCTGACCTCAGGGTAACGCCCCGCTCGCCGCTCTTGAAGCAACCGGCCCCGTTCACCTCGAGCCAGCAAGCGATGTGCCCGTCGGCATGCGACCAAAAACAATCCGCCTCGGAACATCACGGCGGCATTCACCGCGAAAAACGTCGCCAAGCAGCAGCTAGGCTCGATGAAAACCTACCGTGGGAGAAGTCGCGACTGTAAGAGGTCGACTGTGAAAACGATCGATCTCGGCACACGACAGACGCGATCAGTCGAAGCGAACCACGCCCAGTTCCGGCGGGCTCGGCCACACTCGCGTGCCACGGAGGAGCCGAGGTGGCGCGGGCTTCAGCGTTGTGGGAGGCTTCTCCGGAGAAGCTCCTCGCGCTTTCGCTGTTCGCCCCGTCGCCCGCCAGCCCCCATCACAAGCAGACCGGTCGCGGGGGACGCGACCGCTACGCGCCGGGTGGGGCGGGTTCCTCGGGATCGTCCGCTTCAAGCCGGGCGATGAACTCGGGGGACAACCCGGCGGCCTGGCGCGGCTCGCGGTGAAAGACCCGCCCGCGCGACTTCGAGGGACGGAGTGGCCAGTGCAGGTGGGCGACGTAGGCGTCCCACTCCGACTGCCCGGCTGGCTTGAGCCGCTGCAACCACCGCCACCCAAACGCGACGTGCTCAATCTCGTCGTGGTGAATGGCCCGCATGATGTCACCCCCCCGCGTATCCCCCGCCTCCCGAAAGGCCGCTTCGAATTCGAGGGTGTGGTCGAGATTGCCCCCTTCGAAGGTGAGCGGAAGACCAGCGAGATAGTCCAGAACTTCGGCGAACTCCTGCGCCTTGGCCCAGAAGTAGCCATTCACCGGCAGGCTGCCGAAGGGGACACCCAGTTCAGCGCCCCGCTCGGCATGCAGACGGGTATGTCGCTGTTCATCGCACATGACCCGCGCCAGCCCCAGGCGAAACTCCGACGGGGCCTCGGGAAAGGCCCGCAAGACAAAGGCCATCACCTCGAGCGCCTGCAACTCATGATTGGCCATGATGTGATGCGCGATCCCCCGCCGACGGGGCTCGCCCAGGCTCAGCAGGTGCGGCATGGGGGGAGCCTGCCTGGGCTGGCAGAAGCGGAGTGACTCGGGCCGGGCAGGGAGCGCGATCCGTTCGGCCGGGCCGGGCTCGCAATCGGTGAAGCCCCCCCGAACCGTCCGCAGTTTCTCTTCCAGCGTCTCCGACCCCAGCACGCGATCGGCGAATTCGCGAAGTTCCATCACCCGCCCCGTTCCCTTCCCATCGACCCCACCAGACCAACGACCAGGTCCCCGGCCCGGTCCTGTCGCGGCTGACCACCAGTCCCAATCCGCCCTGTCGACCAGCGCCAACCCAACCACACCCCACTCTCCACACTCCACCCTCCACCCTCCACCCTCCACCCTCCACCCTCCACCCTCCACCCAATCCCCCCCTCTACGGGACCGGACGCTGAATCACCTGCAGCGTATCGACCGGCACCGGCCCGACCTTCTGCGACCCGGCCAGCCAGTCAATCTCGAGCGTCACTGGTCCGTCTCCCTCACCCAGTCCGAAGTGCAGGGTGAGATCGTTCTGATTTCCCTCTCCTGTCCCCGCCTCGACCTGGCGAACCCAGACCTTGTCGCCGCGTCTCACCCGGACGGGCGTGCCAATCGCCGAACGGTTCACCGGCCCCACCCCCTCCAACCGCACCTTCAGCCAGTGGCGACCGGTCCCGCCATTAACCAGCAGTTTGCCCGCCGTCAGCAGGTCGAGATCGCCGTCGTTGTCGAAATCGGCCCAGGCGGCCTGGTAGGTGGGCCCGAGGCCGCCGGTCTTCGCCACGGCGTTGGCGTCGGTGAACTGCCAGGGACCGTCGTTGCGAAACAGGGTCGGAAAGTTGGGACGCCCGAACGACGCGACCCCATACACTGTGGTGAAAAACAGATCGAGATCGCCGTCGTTGTCGTAATCACCCGCCGCGGGAGACGCGTACGACTCCTGATAGAACACCCCGCACGGTCCGCGATCCTCAAAGACAAACTCCCCCGCAGCCCCCGGGTTGCGCAGGAACCGCGACTTGGGCTGGTCGCCCCGATCGTCCTGGTGGGCGAAGTTCCCGGCGAAGAGGTCGAACAGCCCATCGTTGTCGAAGTCGCCCCACGCCGCCCCAATGGAGTGCCCCCCACCAAAGCCAGCACTGGTCGCCAGGGCGTTGTGCTTGGCGGCCCGGTCTTCGAACACCCCTTTGCCATTGTTGATCCACAGCACGTTGGGCTGGAGTCGATAGTTCGAGGCGTAGATGTCGAGATCTCCATCGCCATCGAAGTCACAGGCGGCGACCCCTCGGGCGCGATACCGGGCGTCGGTCTGTCCCACTTCGAAAGACTGGCCCGCCTGGTTGAGCAGCACAAACGAGGGCCAAGTGATTCCCGCATCCCAGTCTTCGTAACCCCCCACGTAGAGGTCGACCGCTCCGTCACCATTCCAGTCTCCCCAACAGGCCCCCCGGGAGACGGTCTTGGGAAGTGTCGGCAGCGGAGCTTCGACGAACTTTTCTCCGCCGACGTTGCGGTAGAGTTTAAGCGACGACCAACTGAAGAGATCGCAGAAGCCGTCGTTGTTGTAATCAGCCGCGACCGCGTTGGTCACCGCGACATCGGCCCAGGGGACAAACCGCTTCCCCTGCTCATTCCGCCAGACCTTCCCTGAGCAGCAGAGGTCGACCCAACCATCGTTGTTGAAATCGGCCCAGCAGCCCGCCTCGCCCCCGGGCTCCAGCCCCAACTCGGCGGTCTTGTCGGTGAATTCGACCTCGCCCCGAGCACCGCGCTCTCCCCCGGTCAGCGCCAGCACCGCCAGCAGGCACCGCAAGACCCAGCCACGTATCAGTCTCCACTCGTGCTCAGCCATGGGGCACCTTGCGTCTCAATGAGGTCGGGATGGAGGAATTCCGTTGCGTTGGACTGTGGCGTTGTTTTCGCTGTGGCTTGGTTTTGGCTGTGGCTCGATTATGGCCTTGGCTGCGCCACCGTGGCCCGACGCGTTCGCTGGATCACTGCGTCAGGCTGAGACTGTGCTGCGTCAGCTGT
>CAIUHT010000529.1 GCA_903898975.1 uncultured Planctomycetaceae bacterium | reverse complement strand
CTATGTCGACTGACCTGTGGAATCGCCGGGAGTTGCTGTTTCGGACCGGGGCCGGTTTTGGCGGGTTGGCGCTGCGGGCGTTGTGGGCCGGCGATTCCGTGAGCCGGGGGGCGATCGAGTCAGAGGACAGGCCCCGGGTCGCCGCCCCCCTGGTCCCCCGCCTGCCGCATCATGCCCCCACAGCCCGGCGGGTGATTTTTCTCTTCATGCCGGGAGGGCCGTCGCAGGTCGACACATTCGACCCCAAGCCCCGCCTGACCGCCGAAGATGGCCGTCCCTCTCCCAAGCTGTACCTGGGGCAACAGCGCACGCTGTTGGGGTCACCCTGGAACTTTGCAAAGCACGGCGACTCGGGGCTTGATGTCAGTGAGCTGTTTCCGCACGTCGCCGGGTGTGTCGATGACCTGTGCATCATTCGGTCCATGACAACCGATGACCCGAATCATCCCGGCGGCTGCCTGCTGATGCACACGGGAGAACGGGTCGCCTCCCGCCCCAGCACGGGGGCGTGGGTCACCTACGGCCTGGGAAGCGAAAACCAGGATCTGCCGGGATTCATCGCCATCGGTGCCGGTCCGATTATCGAGGGGGCCCGGCAATACGGTTCCAGCTTCCTCCCGGCCAGTTACCAGGGGACCTTTGTGTCCGACCTGGCACAGCCGCTGAAGAATCTGGTGAATACCCAGGTCTCACGCCTTGAGCAGCGGCGCGAACTGGATGCCCTGCGTCGGTTGAATCAGCTGCACCAGGCCGAGCGCCGGGATGATCCCCGTCTGGCCGCCCGGCTGGAGGCGTTTGAACTGGCGTACCGGATGCAGTCGGCCGCCCCCGAGGCATTTGCCATCGAGGGAGAAACCGCCGCGACCGCCGCGATGTATGGGCTCGACAATCCGCAGACAGCCAATTTCGGCAAGCAATGCCTGCTGGCGCGTCGCCTCGCCGAACGGGGTGTGCGGTTCATCCAGCTTTATCACACCGACGGCGGCTTCCAGCCGTGGGACCAGCACAGCAATCTCAAGTCGGGTCACGAGCAGCACTCCCGGGCGACCGACAAGCCAATCGCCGGCCTGTTGCAGGATCTGAAACAACGAGGATTGCTCGAAGACACCCTGGTGATTTGGGGGGGAGAATTTGGCCGGACTCCGGCGCGCGAAGGGCAGGCCGATGGCCGCGATCACCACCCGTTTGGCTTCACCATGTGGCTGGCGGGCGGCGGTGTGCGGGGAGGGATGACTTACGGGGCGACCGATGAGTACGGTTGGGATGCCGTGGAAGACAAGGTGCACGTTCATGACCTGCATGCGACGATTCTCTACCTGCTGGGGCTGGATCACGAGCAGTTGACGTACCGGTTTGCGGGACGCGACTTTCGGCTGACCGATGTCGCCGGGCGGGTGATCGATGGCATCCTCGCCTGAGTGAGGTGGGTACGGGAGACGTGGGGCGGGACTCCCCGTTTGCCCACGTTCAGCCCGACGAGGTACACTGAAACACTGCGATGAGAACAGCCGCGAAGTCTCGCTCAAAATCGGCTCTTTGGAACGGAGTGTGCGGGGGCAGTTGCTCCCAGTGTCGCCAGGCCCTGGTTCTTGGACCGGAGCTCTTGCCGACCTGGCGATCGCTGGTGTTCGCTTTCACCCGGACAGACTTGTTTCCCGATGATCCTGCTCAAAGACCACAACGCCCAGACCCTGCACGAGGCCCTGGCCGACCTGCAGCCTCCGGAACGCCTGGTGCGGCAATTGCACGCCCTGG
>CAIUHT010000528.1 GCA_903898975.1 uncultured Planctomycetaceae bacterium | reverse complement strand
GTCTCTTCGGGAATCAGGTCATCGCGGCGGACTTCGCCAATCTCTTCGTCGCTGATCTGGCTGCGGCGCTTGTCGCCGTACTTGCGCTTGATCTCTTCCATCTCGGCCCGCACCAGCGCCAGCAGGTGGGCCTCGTCCGAGAGCAGCCGAATGTACTCGGCGACATCGTCGAGCAGCTTGCGGAATTCCTCCCCCAGCTTGTCGCGTTCCAGCCCGGCGAGCGAACCGAGCTGCATCGCGACAATCGCCTCGGCCTGGGTCGCCGAGAGGGAATACGTTTCCGCCGCCCCGCGATCGCCAACAAACGCCGCCCAGCCAGTCTCTCCGAGGGCCCGCTCAATGAGCCCGCCCGGGACAGCCAGGGTCTGCAGGCGTTCGCGGGCCTCGGCCCGGCTCGCACTGCTGCGGATGGTGGCGATGACCTCGTCGATGTTGAGCTGGGCAATCAGCAGCCCCTCGACCGTGTGCTTCCGCTTGCGGGCCTCGGCCAGCAGGAACTCGGTCCGCCGGCGAAGCACATCGACGCGGTGCCGCAGGAATTCCTGCAGCATCTGCTTGATGGTGAGCGTCTGCGGGCGGTTCCCCACCAGTGCCAGCAGGATGAGGCTGAAGGTGGTCTGGAGCGGCGAGAACTCGAAGAGCTGGTTGAGCACCACCTCGCGGTCGGCGTCCCGGCGGAGCACAATGTGCAGCCGAACCTGCCATTCGGGAGTGTTGCGGTCGGTCAGATCGACAATCTTCGAGATGCCCTGCACGCGTTCATCGCGCACCAGCTGCTCAAGCTTCTCGCGGACGCGGTCGCGGGTTTCGAGATAGGGAATCTCGGTGACGACAATGACGTCGCTGTTCTTCTCGGTTTCGAAATGGGTCCGGGCGCGGAGGGTGATGGTCGAGCGGCCGGTCAGGTAGGCCTGCCGGATGCCCCCGCGGCCACAGATGATGCCCCCCGTGGGGAAGTCGGGACCGGGCAGAACCTCGAGCAGATCCCAGACACTGGCGTTGGGGTCGTCAATCAGCCGGACGACGGCGTCGCAGACCTCATCCAGGTTGTGGGGGGGAATGCTGGTCGCCATGCCGACCGCGATCCCCTGCGAGCCATTGACCAGCAGGTTGGGGACGCGGGCGGGGAGCACCACCGGTTCCTGGCGGCGCTGGTCGTACGTGGGAATGAAGTCGACGGTGTCGCGCTCGAGGTCGTCGAGCATCTCGGAGGCGACGTACGAAAGCCGGGCCTCGGTGTACCGCATCGCCGCGGGGGGCAGCCCGGCGAGCGAGCCGAAGTTCCCCTGCTTGTCGATCAGCACCTCGCGCATCATCCACTTCTGGGCGAGGCGGACCAGCGTGGGGTAAATGGCCTGGTCGCCGTGCGGGTGGTAGTTACCCATCGCCTCGCCGACGATCTTCGAGCACTTGGTGCGGGCCGACCCGGGCGAGAGGTTGAGGTCGTGCATCGCGACCAGGATGCGGCGCTGCGACGGCTTGAGACCATCCCGCACATCGGGCAGAGCCCGGCTGACGATGACGCTCATGGCGTACGTCAGGTAGCTGGTCCGCATCTCGTCCTGGATATCGAGCAGGCGAACCCGCTCTTCGCCATTCCCGTCGATCGACACCGTCTACTGCTCCCCGTGAAGGACGCGCCCCGGGGTCCTGGGGACCCTGCCGGCAGGTCAAAAAAATGGCGCAACCCGCTCCCTGCGAATCGGGGAAAACGGGTTGCTCTCCAGTGGCAAACTGTAGCGTTTTTGGGTCGCGTTCACAATCAACCGGGGGGGCGGTTCCTGCGCCCGGTCAAGCGGGCTAACCCGTTGAAAAACATCGATTTGCGTTCACAAGCCACGGGCGGGACCACGCCGCGGAAAGCGGGGGGGCCGGGAAGCCCCCCCGGGGTGCCTGCCGAGCGGCCTTTCGGGGGGCCCGACTCGTTCCCGGGGGAACTGTCAAGCTGTACCGATTATTCCGCCGATAACAGACCTACCGATTGTTCCGCCCCCGCCACGGAGGTTGGATTCCCCAGGGACGGGGGGTCTGCCCGCCGGGGTGGTGGGCTGGGGGAAGTCGGGCGAGCCAGCGCGGGTCCACCCCCGCCGGCCCGCCCCGCAGCCGCTCATTCCGCACGCATCCGACAGGGTTCACCATGCCCAGACCACTTGGATTCCTGCAGCGCACCGCCTCAGCGCGGGCCCTCTGGCGCAAGGGATTGTGCCTGCTGCTGGTCGGGGGTCTCTTACCCGGCTGCACCGGGGTGGACCGCTCGCTGACCTACTTCGGCGACAAGGGCGAATACGACTACGTCGCCGAGTACGAAGACCGCGAGCTGCACCTGCAGCATTCCGACATCCCCTCGGAGACCCTCGAGCAGCCCCTGGTCGCTCAAGAACCCCACCGGCTGGGTGACCGCTCGAAAGACGAGATTCGCGACCTGTCGCTGGCCGAAGCCCTCCACCTGGCCCTCCAGAACAACCGCATCATCCGCACCCGGGGCGATTTTCGCGCCGGGGCCCAGGTCTACACCGCGGCGGACAACGTCCCCTCGATCTACGACCCGGCGATCCGCGACTCGGGCGTGCTGTTTGGCGGCCAGGGTGTCGAAGCGGCCCTCGCCTCCTTCGACCCGCGGTTCAACACCAGCCTCGTCTGGAGCAACAACAACGCCTACCAGAACAACTCGTTCCTCGGGGGGGGCGTGGGCGATGGCTCGGTTCTCAGCCAGGACGCCGCCCAGTTCCAGTCGCAGCTGACCAAGACCTTCGCCTACGGGGCGAATCTCTCGCTGAACCACAACTGGAACTACAGCTGGACCAACCAGACGTTCCAGCTCTTCCCCTCGGCGTACCAGGGGAATCTCGCGCTCCAGTACACCCAGCCCCTGTGGGCCGGGGCCGGGACCGAGTTCACCCGCATCGCCGGGCCACTCAACCCGAACCTCGCGGGAATCACCGGCGTGAGCCAGGGTGTGGTGATCTCGCGGATCAACACCGACATCACCCTCGTCGACTTCGAGGTCTCGGTCCGCAACATGCTGAAAGATGTTGAGGACAACTACTGGGACCTCTACCTCGCCTACCGCAGCTACGACGCCGCCTGCCAGGCCCGCGACAGCTTCCTCGAGTCGTGGCGGTTCGCCGCGAAGTACAAGCTGGGGGGCCGCTTCAGCGAACTTGATGAACAGCAGTCGCGCGAGGCCTACTACGACGGGCGATCGCGGGCCGAGAACACGCTGCAGGAAATCTACAACCTCGAAACCACCCTCCGCCGGCTGTGCGGCCTCCCCAGTGGTGACGGGACCATCCTGCGTCCCAGCGACGACCCGACCATCAGCGAGTTCGTCCCCGACTGGAACCTCTGCCTGGCCGAGGCCCTCACCCGCCGCGAGGAACTTCGCCGTCAGAAGTGGAACATCAAGAGCCTCGAACTCCAGCTCACCGCCGCCGAAAGCCTGACCAACCCCCAGCTGAACTTCGTCTCGGGCTACCAGCTCAATGGGTTCGGGAACAACCTGTTTGGGGCGAACGGCGCTCCCGGCACTCCCGGCGCGAACCTGCAGAGCGCGTACCGCACGATGTTTGAAGGGGACACCACGGGCTGGGCCGCCGGGTTCAACTTCTCGGTCCCGCTGGGCTTCCGCTCGGCCCTGTCGCAGGTTCGGAACTACGAACTGCGGCTCTGCAAGGCCCGCGAAGTGCTGGCCCTGCAGGAACGCGAAATCTCGTACGAACTGACCAAGACCTTCCAGGACCTGGCCTGGCGCTACCAGACCGCCCAGACCGCGTTCAACCGCTGGCAGACCGCCGAGGCGCAGATCGCCGGCCGCGAAAGCCGATTCCGCCTGGGTGTCCCCAACGTCGAGACCAGCGTGCTGCTGGACCAGTTTCTGACCACCCGTCGGCGGGCCGCCGACGCCGAGGTCGCCTTCTACAACTCGGTGATCGAGTACACCAAGTCGCTCACCGACCTGCACTACCGCAAGGGGACGCTGCTCGAGATCAACAACATCCAGCTGGCCGAGGGGGAATGGACCGCCGAGGCGCAGAAGGACGCGATTCGCCGGGCCTGGGCCCGCACCTTCGCCTTCGAGGCGAGCGAGCACGATCCGCTCGAGACCCAGCCCGAGGCGTTTGCGAACGACATGCCTGTCGGGGGAGTCGACTTCCTGTCGGCCCCCGGATCGGCCGCCGGGGCTGGGGGCATCCCCACCGGGCACATCACCCCCGATGGCTTGCCCACCATCCCGCTGGGACCGCAGATCCGCAGCAAGTCGGGACCACTGAGCATGCCCGGCGGGAACACCCCCGCCAGCCAGCCCGGAACCGCCGCAGAAAGCCTCCCCCCCGCCCCGTAGCGAATCGCCAGCGAGCGAATGTTCTCAGGCCGAATCACCTCGGAACGAATCACCACTGGGCGAGAATCGGGGTCCAATCCTGGCACCCCTTGCCGCGGCGAACGAAGAGTGTTCGCCGCGTGAAGTCAACCTCTTCGATCCGCAGCGGCAGGCACTCCATCAGTCGCCTGCCGCTGCCGTAGAGCAGCCGAGCATTCAGGCCGCATGTTTCGTTTCGCGGCACTTAAAGACAACGATGTTGAACGTCTAATTCCGCGTTGAGGCGGAAACCATCGGGTTGTCAGCCAGGTGCGTCAGGAAGGTTTTCACTGCTTCGCCGGTGCCGCCTGCTTCGTTTCGTTGATCTGCTTCCGCAGATCGGCCAACGCCTGCTTCTCCCCCTCGGCCAGCAGCCCCTCGACCTTGTCCCGAGGCACACCACAGGCTCCCCCCGGGGTCGCCAGTGCCTTCAGCAGTTCCCCCCGAGGCCCCTCCAGGTTCGGCTTGGGCAACTGCCCCCGCTCACCTTCCGGCAGCTGCGCGGCTCGCTCAGCATACAGCCGGTTCAGCTCGGCCCACTCGGCCAACAACCCCACCACCTGGGCCTGCACCTGGTCGGCGACTTGTGCCACCACGACCGGCACAGCCTGCCCTGCGGGGGTCGCCAGCTGCCCGGCTTTCTCCTGCAACTCAAACCAGCGGTCGAGAGCCGGGTGTTTTCCCTTCTGGTCGCCCTTCGCCAGGTTCTGCCACCGCTCGACCAGGAACTCGGGGAGCCCCAGCGTCTTGGCCATTTCGCCCCGGTTGGGTGCCCCCTGCCCCGCGGGAGGATGCGTCAACTGCCACACCGCCTGCAGGTACCGTCCCGCCTGCCGCGCCTGGCTCTCCGACAGCACCACCGCCTGCTGGTCGAGGTACCGGTTGACCCGCTCTTCACTCTCGCGAATCGCCTGCTGACCCGCCTCGAACTGCTTCACCACCTCGGGAGCCACCAGGGGCGACTCCTGGTAGTTGCTGCTGCGGAACACCCCCGCCAACGCGTAGTAATCCTGCTGCGACAGCGGATCGAACTTGTGATCGTGGCAGCGGGCACACGCCAGCGTCAGCCCCAGGAAGCCCCGCCCCAGCGTGTCGATGCGATCGTCCAGCTCATCCAGCGACGCCTTGAACGCACACCCCGCGTCGTTGTAGTACACCGGCCCCAACGCGAAGAATCCCAGTGCCAACCGCCGGTCGTACTGATCGGTCGGACTCTGTTCCAGCTGGTCTCCCGCAATCTGCAACCGCGCGAATTCATCGAACGGCATGTCGGCGTTCAACGCCCGCACCACCCAGTCCCGATACCGAAAGCCCTGCGGGTAGTTTCGCGCCGCGAAGGTGTGCGCCTGGTCCTCGGCGTACCGCGCCACATCCAGCCAGTGCCGGCCCCACCGCTCGCCGTACTGCGGCGACATCAGCAGGCGATCGACCACGTTCGCGTACGCCTCGGCCGAACTGTCGGCCAGGAAGGCGTCAATCTCGCTCTTGGTCGGCGGCAATCCGGTCAGGTCGAACGAGGCCCGTCGCAGAAAGGTCAATTTGTCCGACCGTGGCGACGGCACCAGCCCCTTCGCCTCCATTTCCGCCAACACAAACTGGTCGATCGGTCCCCGACTCCAGTCGGGAGTCTTGACTGCCGGGGGGATCACCTGTGCGGGAATCGGCTGGAACGACCAGAACGCCCGCTGTTCAGGCGTGATCTGGAAGCCGACTGCTCCCGCCGCCTCGCCCCCCTCTTTGTTCGCCGGCCACGGGGCCCCCAGCAGCAGCCACTTCTTCACATCGCCCAGCTGCTCGTCCGACAGTTTTCCCGCCGGCGGCATCTTGATGTCGCCAGTGTGGGCCAAAACCTCCAGCAGCAGCCCACCGTCGGCCTGCCCCGGCACATACGCCGGTCCCGAATCTCCCCCCTTGCGGGCAATTTCGGAAGAGTCGAGGCTGAACCC
>CAIUHT010000527.1 GCA_903898975.1 uncultured Planctomycetaceae bacterium | reverse complement strand
TGAGCTCGACGTCGCCCCGCTGCTCGAATTTGGCCTGCAGTACAACGGGCCCTTCTCGATTCGTTATCCGAAGGCGAACGTCGAGCAGATTGCCCGCGAGGTCGAACCAGTCGAACTGGGTCGGGCCGAGGTCCTCGACTGGGGCCGCGATGGTGTCCTGATTGCCTACGGCACCCTGCTGGGAAGCTGCGTCGAGGTGGCCAGGCGCCTGCGGGCCGATGGGCTCGAGGTGGGGGTCGTCAACGCCCGCTTCCTCAAGCCGCTCGATCGCGAGACAATCTTGCGGGCGGTCGCCGAGTCGCCGTTCGTGGTGACTGTCGAAGAGGGGACCCTGGAAGGGGGCTTTGGCTCGGCGGTGCTCGAGGCGGTCAACGCCGCCGGGCAGCGGACCGACCACATCCGCCGGGTCGGCATTCCCGATCGCTACATCCAGCACGCCGAACGCTCCGAGCAACTGGCCGAACTGGGCCTCGATGTCGAGGGGCTGCTGAAGACAGTGCTCGAGGCGGCCGACCGCGGCTCACTGGTGGGACGCCCCGACCCGGTCTCGTGAGGCGTCCTTTCTGTGGGCGCCTGGGCGTCTTCGCCCGGGCCAAACTGCCCAGGTCGCCGTCCGCGTCGCCTGCCGCGCGGGGGCTGTCATGACACCCCCGCCGCTGCCGCACGGGCTCCCCCTCAGATCGCCCCGGGCCGAGCTGCGGGCGCTCTGGACGCTCGCACTCCCGGCGATTGCCGCCCAGCTGGCCCAGTTCTCGATGAAGGTCATCGACACACTGATGGCGGGCCGACTGGGCTCCGACGCGCTCGCCGCGGTGGGGGTGGGAGGGAGCGTCTGGATGCCGCTCGCCATTGGCTCGATGGGGGTGCTGTTTTCGGTCTCCCCCTCGATCGCCCAGGCGTGGGGGGCGGGCGACCGGGGGGAGTGCCAACGGATTGGCAACGACGGTGTCTGGCTCGCCGGGGGAATGGCCCTGGTGCTGCTGGCCCTGCTGCAGGTCGCCCCCCTGTTGATGCGGGGCTGCGGGGTCGAAGAGCGACTCATTCCCCCGGCCCTCTCGTACCTCCGGGCGACCAGCCTGGGGGTCCCCGCGTGGATGCTGTTCGTGGTCCTGCGGGGAGTCTGCGACGGTGCGGGCCAGACCCGCCCCATCCTGTTCGCCAGCCTGCTGGGCAGCGTGGTGAATGTCGTGGGGAATGCGGCACTCATGTTTGGCTGGTGGGGCTTTCCCCGGCTGGGGGTGGTGGGCTGCGGGCTGGCGACCGCCTTCGCACAGTGGTCGATGGCGGGGTGGCTGGTGGGTTGGCTGGCCTGGCAGGGCCGGCGGGGGCTGGTCGCTCCTCCTGCGCTTGGCCCGCCCCGCGCCGCCGGGGTCTGGCACCTCGTGCAGGTCGGTGTCCCCATCGCGGTCAGCCTGTTTTTGGAGGTCAGCTGTTTCGCCTTTTCGGGCCTGTTTATTGGCCGGCTGGGGGCCACGGCGGTCGCCGCGAACCAGATCGCCCTGAACCTCGCCTCGCTCACCTACATGGTCCCGCTGGGAATCTCGCTGGCGCTCTGCGTGCGGGTGGGGCAATGGGTGGGGGCGGGGCAGCCTCGTCAGGCCCGGCTGGTGGGACTGCTCGGAATGGGGGCCTGTGTCGCGGTGATGGTACTGGCCGCCGGGGCGTTCCTGCTGTTTCCCGTCCCCATCGCCCGGGTCTACACCGATTCCCCCGAAGTGATCGAGGCGACGTGCGAGCTGCTGGGGCTGGCGGGGCTGTTTCAGTTGTTCGATGGGCTGCAGTGCGCGGCAGGGGCGGCGTTGCGCGGGCTGAAGCAGACCCGGCTGGCGATGGTCGTGACCCTGCTGGCGTACTGGGTGGTGGGATTGCCCCTGGGGCTGTGGCTGGGCTTGGGGCGTGGCTGGGGAGCCGCAGGCTTCTGGGCGGCGTTCATCGCCTCGCTGGCAATCGCCGGGTTCGCCCTGGCGTTTCGCTTTCTGCGGGCAATTGACCAATGGCCCGCGGCACCCGCGGATGAAGCACCAGCCCTCTCTGCGTCGGTGCCTCCCTGATCGCCGCTGGTTCCCTCGGGCCCCGCGGCGCCAGGTTCGGAAGAGTCCACAGCGCCCAGTTGAGCGGTCCCCCGCCGGCCGGTCCCTGTTCGTTTCGGGTGCCGGACGAGTCCGCTTCCCGCGTGACCGCACAGCCATCCGGCGCGGATCCGTCGGGTCGCGATGCAGATCTTCACTGGGGCGTCAGTTGTCGCGCCCGCACGGCGTCTGAACGAGCGAGTTGGAGCGCACGCCAGCGAACTGCGGTTGCCCCGCACGGCGGGCTGACAGCACTTTGGCGTCAGGCGCTGGGCACCGGGGAGTTGCAGGCGTCGCTCAGTCGGCCCACCAGTAGCGTACGATGCACTGCAACGCTCGGACACCGTCCC
>CAIUHT010000526.1 GCA_903898975.1 uncultured Planctomycetaceae bacterium | reverse complement strand
GCGCCCAGGCCGAGGCCCGCGTCAAGGGGGCCAGGAGCACGGTCGATCGCGCCAACTCGGCTATCGAGGCGGCCCAGGTGGCGGTTCAGTTTGCCGAGAGCGAATTCGCGCGGGCCGAAGATCTGTGGCGCCGCAAGGCGCTCTCGCCCGCCGACTACGACGCCAAGGCCACCGATCGTCGGCTCCGCAACGAGGAGTTCCGCGTCGCCCGCCACTCGCGGGAGATTGCCCAGTTCGAGCTGGAACTCGCCGAGGCCGCCCTGCTGCGCACCCGCCCCACCACCTCGCTCGCCGAAGAAAGCCAACGCGAACTGTTCGAATTGCGGGCTCCACCCGCGGCCGCCGATGAGGCCGAGTTCGTCGTCCTGCGGGTCCTGCAAGAGAGCGAAGCGGTGGTCAGCGCGGGGCAGCAGGTGCTGGAACTGGGCGACCCGGCCGATCTCGAGATCGAAATCGACCTGCTTTCCGCCGATGCGGTCAAAGTCCGTCCGGGAACCCGGGTCTGGCTCGAGCAGTGGGGGGGCGATCAGCCCCTGGAGGCCCGTGTCCGGCTCGTGGAACCGGCCGGGTTCACCAAGATCTCGGCCCTGGGGGTCGAGGAACAGCGGGTCAATGTCCTTGCCGACTTCCTCACTCGCGAGGCCATCCCGGCCACGCTGGGAGATCAGTTCCGGGTGGAAGCCCGACTGGTGCTGTGGGAAGAAGAGCGCGTGCTGCAGGTGCCCACCAGTGCGCTGTTCCGCAGCGAGGAGGGCTGGGCTCTCTTCCGGGTCGAGGGAGACAAGGCGGTGCTCACTCCCGTCAAGGTCGGACACAAGACCGGACTGGCCGCTCAGATCCTCGAAGGGCTCGCGGAAGGGGACCGTGTCATCATCCACCCCGGCGATCGCGTCGCGAACGGCGTGGACATCTCCATCCGCCCCGGGTCTCTCCCCGCGCGATGAGCCTGCGGGCTGACAACGTGGGGGCGGTCGCGGCGGTGTTCCCGCCCGGCCCGCCAGCGCTCGTCGGGACCTGGTCAGCCCGTTCCATGACAGCCACGGAACGGGCTGACTCAGCACCCCAGCACACCTCAATTTCCCTCCCGTTCAGTTCCGTCCCGATCCGGCCAACAGCACGTTCATCACCGACCCCGGGAGCATCCCCTCTTCCTCCTCGGCGAATCCCAGCGGGAACTCGTCGGCGCGATCGGGCCGCAGTTCGAAGGTGGCGTCCGACAACGGCTCGAAGAACCGATCGAACCACAGCATCCGCCTGACGTTGGGCTGCGGCGTGAAGAGCTGAATGCGAACTCCCAGTTCATGCCAGTCGAACAGCATCCCGAAGAAGCCCCCCGGGATGTATTTGACATACGTCATGTCGACCCCCACGGCCCGGACCTTGTCGCGATCGACCAGGGTGGTCAGCGTTTCGCGGAGCAGAGACATGTCGGCCCCGTCCCAGATTTCCATTTCGCCCAGGTGAATGACGGTCACTCCATCGACCGGGTAGATCCGCAGGAACTTCTTGTTGAATGACATGGTGATGACTCGGGGGTGCAATCGAGACGTTGGCCCATCATCAACGCCGCCAGATGAGCCGCTCTGCCCCCTCCCTCGCAAGTTGGGGACCACCCACCCCCGCTGGCCACCGTCCCCAAAAATTTCACCCTAACCCGATGCTCATCGCCAAGTTGCGACAACCGTCCAATTGTGACGGGAATGTGTGTTGTGCCGGCATGTGGCCATCTCGCAACGTTTTGTTCCCATCCCCGGTGGTTCCCGGGCAACACCAGTCCCCGAGGAGTGCGCCAGCGAGCCCGGGGCGCCAACGCAGGAAACGCTCCCCCCAACCTTCAGCCGGGAGGGGAATTGCAAATCGCCCTGCTGCGGTCTAAAGTCCGTCTTCTCCG
>CAIUHT010000525.1 GCA_903898975.1 uncultured Planctomycetaceae bacterium | reverse complement strand
GTGCAGCGGGTGATCGAGGGGCTCCTGCCCGGACAGCGGCTCTCCCTGATCGCCGTGGGGAACACCGCCCGCAGCCTGTGCGAGTTCACCGACAACCGGCGGGTGCTGCTGGCGGCGCTCAACGAACTTAAAGTCCAGCCCGTTCCCAGTCAGCTCGAAGATGGGCTGCGAATGGCCCAGGCCCTGTCGCTGACCGCCCCGGTCAACAAGGTGCTGCTTTTTTCCGACGGCAACGTTCCCGCACGCGTCAGTTTTGACCTGCCGTTTGAACTGGTGTACCAGCGGCTCCCGGCTTCCGGCCCGAACGTCGGCATCACGGCGGCCACGGCGCAGCGGGCTCGTGATCAGTGGGATGTCTTCGTGCGGCTGGAGGGGACGCAGGGAACCAGCCTCACCTCGACGGTCGAAGTCTGGCGTGACGGCACTCTCGCCGGGTCGGAACTGGTCACCTTCGAGGGAGGGGCTTCCCAGCGGGTGGTCTTCCCGATTGAGGCCCAGTCGCAGGCGGCGCTCGAAGTCCGGCTCAAGCCCGACGGTTTTGACTCGCTGGCCATCGACAACCAGGCCTTTCTCGATCTGCCCGTCTCGCGCCCGCTGCGGGTCTTCTGTGCGCCCGATCTGTATGCCTTCCGGCAGGCCCTGACCGGGCTTGAAGACGTGCAGGTCTATCCCGACGAAGCGACCCAGAAGACTCTCCCCGAGTACGACCTCGTGATCACGCACACCGAGGCCGACGTGCGGCTGCCGACCGCCATGCTGCTGACCACCGGCCTGCTACCGGAACCACTCGCAACGCTCCTGAAGATCGAGCAGGGAGCTGCCGAGGTGGTCGATTGGCAGCGCAGCGCCCTGCTGCTGCAGTACGTGCAATTGCGCGACGTCATCTTTTCTGATGAACCGCAGAAGCTGCCCGGGGTGGAGGACAGCCAGATCGAGCAGGCCGGTTACGACATCCTGGCCCAGGGTCGGGTCGGCCCCTTGGTGCTGCGGTCGGAACGGCAGGGCCGCGTGCACGGCGCGCTGCTGTTCCACGCCGAGCGTTCAACCCTGGTGACCAAGGTCGGGTTTCCCGTGCTGGTGCGGAACGCCCTCGAGGAAGCCCGTCGCCTGGTTGGGCTTTCGGAAGCGGCAGGGCAGGGGACCGGGCTGCTCAATCCGCGGGTGTTGTCTCCCTCAACGACGTACACGGTGGTCGCCCCGGATGGCACCCGGCAGACGGCCGAGACCTCGGCCGACGGCATTCTATCGGCAGTGGCGGCCCCCCAGATTGGCCGCTACTCCATCCGCGAAGGGGAGACCGAGGTGGCCAGCACGGGAGCCAGCCTGCTGTCGCAACTGGAGACCGGACTCGAGGCGGTCGACACTCTGCAGGTCAAAGAGACCAAGGTCGGGGCAAGCATCGACAAACTGCCCACCGAACGTCCCCTCTGGCCCTACCTCGCGCTCGCAGCGCTCGCCATTCTGCTGGTGGAATGGTGGTTCTTTCATCGGCGCCCCGCGGCCCTGGGGACTGGCTGATGCGCGGCCGCACCTTGCTCGGCCCCCTCTGGATTGGCTTGCTGCTGGCCGGCTGGGACTTCGATGTTAAGGCCCGGGGTGAAGAACCTGTGGCGCCTCGAATCCGCTTTGAGTCGTCCGAGGTCATCCAGAGGTTTTCCGCGCCGGCCCTGTTGTATGTGCAGCTCAAGCCCCCGCCGG
>CAIUHT010000524.1 GCA_903898975.1 uncultured Planctomycetaceae bacterium | reverse complement strand
GCCTGGAAGTGATCCCAGTGGGTGTCCCAGCTGAGCAGGGCAATGTCGCTTGATTCGAGCGTGCAGTCCCAGAGGGCGGTGACCAGCGGGACCCCCGCCTCGACCAGTCGCCGGGCGGTCAGCACACTTTGCCCGAACAGGTTCCGTCCATAGCGTTCGCGGGTCTCGACCGGTTCGCGGGAGAGATCGAGGGCGGTGCGGAAGCGTTCGGAGGTGAGCAGGTCGAGCGATTGCTGTTGCGCGTGGCTGTACTTGCGGACCGACGCCGAGCGATCGAGGGCCGGGCGGGCCGACTCGAGCTGGGTCAGCAGCGACTGCCGGCGGGAGAGGAGATCGAGCGAGAGGTCGGGGCCCAGCGCGGCCCCGGCGGGGGTGAACGAGAGTTGCTGGAAGTCGACTCCGCCGGGCTGAAAGAGCCGTTCACCCGCCTTCCCCGTCTGCGTGCAGACCGGGTCATACTGCGGACCCAGGAAGCCACCGTAGGGGCCGGTCCGCCAGTAGCCTTCCAATCGCCCGAGGCGGTTGGGGAGGCAGAGATTGTTGGGCATCGCCCCGTCGGCGGGAGTGGTGCGCGGGGCTCCCAGCGCCTGCAGGGCCGACATGAAGAACGGCCAGTCGAAGGGGATGCCCGGGTTGAAGCCCTTGGTCGCGGTGCCCCCCTTGACCGCCTCGCGCCCGGTGAGGATCAGGCTGGTGTTGTGATTCGCGTCGGCACTGTTGACCGAGTTGACCAGGGCCAGCCGGTCCATGCGGCGGGCCAGCTGCGGGAGATATTCCCCGACCGCCAGCCCGGGGAGGCACGACGGAATGGACTGAAACGGTCCCCGCACCTCAACCGCCGCCTCGGGCTTGGGGTCGAATGTCTCGTACTGCGACCAGCCCCCAAACAGGAACAGGCAGATCACCGATTTCGCGCGGGGGGTGGCGACGGTGGGGCTGGCCAGTGCCGCACTGGGGCCCGGGCCACCGACCCCCGCGGGGGCCAGCAGGGCCGGGAGCGACGCTCCTGCCGCGAACAGCGTCTCGCGTCGCGTGAGCGGCTGGCAGACCTGTTTGGCGTTTCCCAGCAGTCGCAGCATGGCGAATCAAGCACGCGGGCAGGGGAGGAAGAGAGCGACTCGACCAGCCCCCGCACGGCGGGCGACAGGTCGCGGCGAGGATCGCACGGGACCCAAGCCAGGTGAAGCAGTCTCGATGTGGAAAAGTGTATCGGCATTTCCCGGGCGGGGGGAATGCCGAACGCGGCGGAATTGCCGTTGCTGCGGCCCCGCCGGTCGGCCCCCGTCCCACCCGCCGCGCACAAGCCGCCCCGCCTGGGCGTGGAATGCACCAGGCGGGGCTGTTTGCGACGGGATGTGAGTGGCACCGACGCGGCGGAGCGCCGTGCCGGGCTGGCGGGTCAGCGGGCCAGCCAGGTGGCGGCCTGGGCGGCCTGTTGTCCCGGTTCGCCGGTGTAGTGCACGAGGGTTTCCTTGTCGCTCGACTCAGCGTGCCGGCGGGCGATCAGGTCGGGCACGCGGGCTTCCCCGGCGAGCCACAGCCGCTCACTTCCGTTGACCGCCAGCAACCCGGGAAGGTCGAGGTACTTTGCACCTCCGGGGAGGAACTGCGGATCGCGGTAGTCCAGCAGCTTGCCAAACCGAAAGCCCTGCGTGTCGACCGCCAGGCGATCGACCTGGCCCACCGCCACGCTGCGGGCCACGGCTGCGACCGGCCCCGCCGCGCCCCACGCCGCGATCGACACCCGCTCGGGATGAGGATGCCCCGGGACCTCGGCGGTCTTCACATACCGCAGCAGCGAGAGCACGTCGTGCACCCGCTGGGCGAACAGGGTGGGGTTGTAGCCGTGGGTGTAGGCGGCGACCTGCCGGGGGTTGTTGACCACGCGGGTCTGCGTCGGGGCCTGTCCGTCGGCGACGAATTCGCCCTGGAAGAGCAGGTCGGCACCGACCACGGTGGTGCCGCCATCGACCAGCGACTGCACGGCGGGCAGCAGTTTGCCATCGGCCTGGAAGAGCCCCGCCTTCCCCGTGCCGGTCAACCACAACACCACGCGGTTGTTCCAGTTCTTGGGGTACAGGCAGAGAATGGGAAGCTCTTCGCCATAGGTCTTGTTCTTGAGGAGGCCGGTCATTTCGACATGCGTGCCCAGGTCCTGCTTGTTTTTCAGGTCCCACTCGCTGGTGCCGGCGGAGGCGAAGGTCCGGCCGACGAGAACCTCGGCGGCGGCCCCGACGGTCTTGCGGTAGTCGCCCAGGGCGGCCGCCGACTGGGTCAGTTGCTGACGCGAATCGTCGGCCAGCCAGCGCAGCACCCGCTTCTCGAGTTCCACGTCATTGGCCTTGGGGGCGGGATGCTGGGCATCCCAGACGGTGAGTTGTTCCCGGGGGAGCGGCTCGAAGTCGCGTTCAATGACGGGTGACTTCTGCCCCAGCTGGAAGTGCTGGTTCAGCCAGTTGTAGAACCCCGCCCGGGCGACCGCGTTGTAGTTGTGCGGAAAGTGCTCTCCCCGGTGCAGCATCACATTGTTGGGAGCACCCAAAGTCGCGTAGAGCTGCTTCAGCTCGGGGAAGCCCTTTGTCGCCATCTCTTTCGTCCAGTCGTCGGCGGTTGTCATTCCCTGGGGCTTGGGGGCGAACAGGGCGGCGAACTCGACGTTCCCCGTGTCGATCCGCAGCAGCGACGAGTTCTCGCAGGTGCAGCCCCCCTGCATGGCGGTGCTGACCATCACCGCGGGAAACGACAGCGTGACCCGCGGGTCGATCGCCGCGAGCAGCATGGTCTGCGTCCCCCCGCCGCTCGCCCCGGTAATGGCCACCCGGGCCGGGTCCACCTCGGGCAGTCCCAGCACAAAGTCGAGCGACCGCACCGCGTTCCAGGTCTGCAGCCCCATCACGCTCTGCAGGTTCGCCTCGGCCTGGGCGCTGTACAACCCCCAGTTCTCCAGCGTGTTCAGCTCGGGACGGGGTTTGCCGTAGGTGTGAATGACATCGCGGCCAATCTGCTTCGCGTCGGAATCGCTGAGCATGTCCCACTGCCAGACCACGCAGCCCATGCGGGCCAGTTGCACGCACATCGACTGGAAGCGGCTGCGGCCCCCCCGTTCGAACCGCTCGGCACCCGAGGCGATCTCCTTCCGCAGGTTCTCTTCGGTCTCTTCCGACAGGCGGGCATCCTGCCAGTGACCGTGGGCAAACAGCACCACCGGGACTTTTCCCTGAGGGTTCCTGGGCCGATACAGATTCCCCGTCACGAACAGCCCGGGAACACTTTCAAAGTATCCCTTCTCGACCGTGTACTCTTCGCGCTCGACCTTCCCGTGGAGCACGGGGTTCAGGGGCGACTTGGTGGGGAGCGGCCAGAGCCCCTGCGAGACCAGGATCCGCCGGCGGACAAAATCGGCCCGGCGGTCCCACTCTTCCTTCGACTTGGGAGGGTTGAACGGGAAGTACCCGTTGAGGTCTTTGGGGGGTTGCAGCCGGGTGTCGGCGGGAAGCGTCCCCGCGGGGAGGGCCCGGGGGAGATCGGCGGCGGCCGCGCCGGTCGCCAAAAGCAGGGCGGGCAGCAGGGCGGAAAGCAGCTGGGGCATGGTGCGAGGCGGAGGAGGGGAGACAAAAGGGGAGAGAGGCTGGTGGACAACAACGGGAACAACGCCCGGGCGAGAAACCCGCCCCGACGAAAGCCCCTTCGGCCAGCCGGGCCGATTGTATCAGCGAACCCCGATCGGTCCATCGTCGCGCGGTTGTGCGGGGGCGATGCACGACCCCTCGCAGGGGTTGGCTTCGCGCTGCACGGCGGGGTGGCCGACGGTCAGCGTGCGATCTCCTGTGCGACTCTGCGACACGCCCGGGCGCGAGCTGGGGAGCGCGGTCGGCGGGTCACCTGCTCAGTTCGGCGACTCGGTCTTTCACAAATCGCAGCAGCAGCGGGTGGGCGGGTTCGGCCATGCCGCCATGGTCGAAGCCCTGCAGTTCGAAAAGTTGCACCCGCTTGTGCCCCGCGATCTTGAGCATGCGGGCGAAGTACGCCGTCTCTTCATAGCGCCCCAGCAGTTCCCGCTCGCGATCGCCGGTGATGAGCAGCAGTGGGGGGGCGTCCCCCCGCACGTGATACAGCGGAGCGAATTCATCGATCACGGGCTGCCTGTCGGGAATGCCCCGCTCGGCGCGAATGGTGAAGTGGGTGATGCACTGCCCGCTGTAGGGAATGGCACCGGCGAGTTCGTCGGGATCGATGCCATGCGGTTTGAGCCACCGCTTGTCGAGGATGATCATCGCCGCGAGGTAGCCTCCCGCCGAGTGACCCGAGACAAAGACCCGCCGACGCGAACCTCCCCGGCGTTCGATTTCTTTCAGCGTCCAGGCGACGGCGGCGGCGGCGTCTTCG
>CAIUHT010000523.1 GCA_903898975.1 uncultured Planctomycetaceae bacterium | reverse complement strand
GCGACGGGCAACGGCGACCTCGGCAACCAGAACCCCCACGAACTCGACAAGGCCCGCTGGGGACTGAAAAAGCAGGAACTCCCGAAGCGCGTCGTGAGCCTCGGTGGCCGCCTGGGCTACACCGACAACGGCGACGTCGCCAACAGCCAGGTCACCATCTACCAGTGGGATGACGCCGAACTGATCTCCGATGTCCGCGGCCTGCCCCTGGTTCCCCCGGTGAACTTCGGGTTGCACGCCGGCAACTTCGACGGGGCGTCGAACATCTGGTTTGGCACGCAGGGATACGCCGTCGGACCGAATTACACGTCGGGGGTCGCGTTCGACTACGACGGGAAACAGTTGGGCAAGTGGAGCGGGGGCGAGTACCAGGCCCACTTCGCGAACCTGGTGAAGGCGATTCGCAGCCGCGACTACCACGACCTGCACCTCGACATCGAGGATGGCCACCTCTCGAGCGCTCTCGCCCACCTGGGGAACGTCTCGTACCGAATGGGCGAGCGGGGCAAGTTTGGCACCCGTCCCGCCGGGTTCGAGAACCACAAGCACGTCGTGCAGACGCTCGACAGCTTCGAGGCGCACCTGGCCGAGAACAAGGTCGATTTCGAGACCACCCCCTACGTGCTGGGCCGGCCCCTTACCATCGACCCGAAAACCGAACTCTCGTCCGACGCCGAGGCGAACAAGCTCTTCACCCGCGAATACCGCAAGGGGTACGAGCTTCCCGAAGTCCCCGCGTAAGACCAGGTTGGTCGCACGCCGGGCCGCCGCCGGCACGGCAGCGTGCAACCTGCAGTGTTGAGACTTTGGCGTCGAGACTGTCGCGTCGAGCCCCATGCGTTCAGGCCGCGCTCTCGTCGGGCCCTGGCTGCGCGGGGTTACTTCTCGCGCCAGATCATGCGCTCGGGAATTCCCAGCGCGGCCCGGCGGGACTCGATCTCCTGGCGAAACCGTCGGGCGTCGGTCGGATACCCCGCCGTCGGCCGGAGCCCCGCCACCTCGCGCTGCCAGTAGGCGTTGAACCGTTCCATCGCCAGTTCCCGCACATACTTCGCCAGCATCGACGCCAGCGCCGTGGGCAGGTACCGCTCCGAGCCCACCTCGAACCGCAGTTCCCAGCCTCCCGCCGCATACCGGCTGCGCTGCGGTCCCTCTTCGAGCGCCCACGCCACCCGCTCGCCAAACACGGTCGCCAGGAACTCGCCATAGCGGTTCCGCCCCCCGTGCTTGTCGGCGAGGATCAGCACCGCGTCGGTCTCGCGCGCCTGGCATTCCGCCAGGCACCGTGCCACCAGCCCCAGGCTCAACTCCGAGAGCGTTCGCCCCTTGCTCCCGGTCTTGTCATTCCACGCGTTGAACCGCTCGGGCGACACGAGGTCGATCCGCAGGGCCCGCAGGTGAATGCCCGCCGCGCGACACCGCTCGGCCCACGCCCCCGCGTTCGCTGGTCGACCGTGACGGGGAATGGGCGACGCCCCTCCCTGCCACCACGGCTCACGCGCCCACGGGTCGGCCTCTCCCACTGCGAGCCGGGTGACCAGGGCCACGTCATCGCCGGGAACCGCGCCGGGATGGCACAACTCGAGTGCCGCCCCCACCCCGCGCTCCAGCAGCCCCAACCCACTCCCGGGGGAATAGACCTGTTTCGAATCGGCAATCACCAGTGCCGACTCCCCTGCTCCCGTCTCGGGCGACACCACCCCGGCGAACTGCCGATACAAATCGACCTCGCCGGGCGGCCCGGGGACCTCCCACACCGTCGCCCCCAACAGCAACGGCCCCAGGTTCGGGCCATACCCCGCTTCATCGACGCCAATCAGGAACGACACCAGTTCCGCCTCTCTGACTGCTCTGGCTGACAAGTTGTTGAAAGTGGGCAGGCAGTCGCAGTCGCGGCTTGAGGAACGCCGGCCACCAACATCCTCGCCCGCGATTCGTCGACACGGAGGCCCGCAACAGACCGTTGCCCAAGGACGATCAACGCTCGCGGGTTTTCCATCGCCCCGTCTCGGGCTTGGCCAGCTTGCGTTGAGAGCACGACGCGCCCGCGCTGGGTTGGGTTCCCCTCCCCCAAACCCGGAACTAGCATACAGGAATCCGAATGGCTGGCCTGCTGTCTTGCCCCCGCCCGTTCCCAGTCGATGTCCGACTCTCTGCCCCCCTCCCCCGAACAGATCGCTCGCAACCTGCGCGAGATCGCCGGTTTTCTGACCGCGATCGCCGCACAAGCGCCGGGTGAGCAGCCGCTGCCAGCCAATTCGCTGCCCGCCAATTCCTTGTCGGACTCTGCGCCGCCAGCCGCTATTCCTCCCGCCCCTGCCCCCGCGTGTGACGCAACCGCGCCTGGGGTCCCTGCCGCGTGCGCTCACTGGTCGCACGCGCTGACCGCGCTCGTCCCTGAAGGCCAGCAGGCCGCCGTCCGGGAGGCCCTGGCGAATCCGACGTCCGCCGTGGCCCCTCATCAGCCGCTGTGTTCAACCTCAAGTGGCGACGCCACGGCAGTCGCGAGCGACACCGCACCTCACAGCCGGGGGGGTGAACTGCCTCCCACTGCCGAAGTTCTCCCCGCCATCTAAGCAGCCGCGCCGCCTGGCCGCTGACCCGGATGCTGTCGGCCCGCTGTGGAACCCGCGTGCGAAAGCACCGTGCTCGCTGCGACTATTGGTCGTGCCATCGCGCTCACAGGCCTGCTGGTCGAGGAGGCGGGACTCGCTCGCTCGGCAGTGTGGCGACTTAAGGCATGCGGGACGCTCAACCGCAGCGTCACTGCCGCACTTCTCTGCCGCACTTCTCTGCCGCGCGACTCAGGCCAAGACGCCCTCGACCACTTCGCCGTGCACGTCGGTCAGCCGGAAGTCGCGGCCCGCGTGCCGGTACGTCAACTGCTTGTGATCAAACCCCAGCAGGTGCAGCAGCGTCGCGTGCAGATCGTGCACATGCACGCGGTTCTCGACCGCCTTGTACCCGAAGTCGTCGGTCGCCCCGTACGCCTGCCCCCCGCGGATTCCCGCCCCCGCCAGCCAGACCGAGAAGCCCCAGTGGTTGTGGTCCCGCCCCAACGCCGGCTTCCCGTTCGACAGCTCCACCGCCGGTGTCCGCCCGAACTCACCGCCGCACAACACGACCGTCTCGTCAAACAGCCCCCGCTGCTTCAGATCGGTCAACAACGCCGCGATGGGCTGGTCGGCCTCCCGCCCCAGCCGGCGGTGGTTCTCGTCGATCTTGTCGTGGCTGTCCCACGG
>CAIUHT010000522.1 GCA_903898975.1 uncultured Planctomycetaceae bacterium | reverse complement strand
GACGTCCTCGACGGCGTGGTAGCCGAGTTCATCGGTCGCCCCATGCACCACTCCCGCCTTCAACCCGCCACCCGCCAGCCAGACCGAGAAGCCGTAAGGATGGTGGTCGCGGCCGGTCGACCGCTCTGAGCCGGGCGTGCGCCCAAACTCGGAGGCGAAGACCACGATGGTCTCTTCGAGCAGGCCCGAGCGGGCGAGGTCGGCCAGCAGGGCGCCGATCGGCTGATCGACCTGGGGGGCCAGCTTGCCGTGGTTCCCCTTAAGATCGCTGTGGGCGTCCCACCCTCCGCCGCCCCCATTCCCGTGGTAGACCTGCACGAACCGGACCCCGCGTTCGACCAGTCGCCGCGCCGTCAGGCAGAGTCGGGCGAAGGGGCCCGTGACCGGGGAGTTGAGGCCGTAGAGTTCCTGCGTGGCCTGTGTCTCGGCTTCAAGCCGGACCACTTCGGGGACCGATCGCTGCATGCGAAAAGCCAGTTCGTAAGACTGCATGCGGGCTCGCAGGGTGGCGTCTTCGCCCTGGGTGAGGGCCGACTGGTTCAGTCGCCGCAACAGTTCGAACTGGGCAGCCTGCTCGGTCGAAGAAACCTCGGCGGGAGGTTTGCCGTACGGGAGGGGGTTCGCCGGATCGACCTTGAGCTGAACCCCGGCATGGGCGGGGCCGAGATAGCTGGCCGAGTGGGCTCCGCGTCCACCGCAGCAGACATCGGGTCCGTCGCCCAGCACCACGAACGACGGGAGGTTGTCATTCAGCGACCCCAGTCCCCAGTGCACCCACGAGCCAAGCGAGGGATGGTACCCGTCGAAGATGTGATGCCCCGTGTTGAACTCGTACTGTGCGGCGTGGTCGTTGTCGGTGCACCAGACCGAACGGACGACGGCGAGGCGGTCTGCCTGCGCGCCGATGTGCGGCCACCAGTCGGCCATCTCAATGCCACTCTGGCCGCGCGGTGCGTAGCCAATCTGCAGCGGGTACACCGTCGCCATCAGGTCGCGGGGCGTGCCTGCGAAGTCGCGCACATTCCGCCGGTAGTGGGGCGACTTCACAATCGCGTCGGCGTAGGGAGTCTCGTTGATGGTCTGGCCCGCATGCTTGTTCAAGGCTGGCTTGGGGTCGAAGCTCTCGACGTGACTCACCCCGCCCAGCATGAACAGCCAGATCACATTGCGGGCCCGGGGCTTGAGGGGCGGCACCCCCGTGGGGACCCAACCCGCTTCGTCACTGGCCCGCACGCCATCGCGATCCAGCATCGCCCCCAGTGCCAGGCCACCAAACCCCAGCCCGGCGTCGGCCAGGAATCCCCGGCGGCCTCCCCGCCAGCCCTCCCTGGGGGCTGATGGCATCTCGCGATTGGGCATGGTTGTCTCCCGGTGTGTGTGGTCTGTTGGTCGAAGAATGGTGGTTTGAAGCTTGGTCGCCACGTCGCTGGCGGCGCGCCATTCTCTGTGAAGCGATGTCAGCGCACTGTCACGAAATCGTGCGAGTTGATGAGCACGTGGATCAGGTTCTCGCGGGCCCGGCGCTGCTGGTCGCTGGTCAGTGGCGGGACTGCCGTCGCAGGGTTTCCCGGGGGGCCGTTGCCTGCTGGCTGGTCGGCGACTCCCGCGGCGGCGGGCGAGGCGAGGAACGCCTGGCACACCTCCCGTTCATCGGTCCGCGGGGTGCGCCCCACGATCTCGCGATAGGCCCGCTCGATGAAGGCGCCGGCGTCCGGGGTGCCATCCGAGAGCCGCGCGGCGATCCGCCGCGATTGCCGGGTTGCGAATTCCCCGTTGGCCAGCGCGAGCGCCTGCTGGGGCACAATGCTCTCTTCACGGACTGCACACTCGGCGGCGGTCGCCGCGTCGAACGTTTCGAGCAGTTGAGCCCGATCGTCGGGGGTGTGGCGGAAGAACAGGCTGCGGCGGCGGAGCGTGTCGGCCTGGCTCGGTTCCAGGTCGGGGCCACTCCGGCTGGGGTCCAGGTCGCCCGCCAGGTGCAGCAGGCCATCACGCACCGATTCGGCCTCAAGTCGCCGCGCGTGGGCTCGCCAGAACCAGCGGTTTTCACGATCGACCGCCAGGTTCTGCGGAGCGGCCGCTGTTTCGGCCGATTGCAGCCGGTAGGCCCGGCTCGTCAGCAGCAGGCGGTGCAGCGGCTTCATTCGATAGCCTCCCGAGATCAGTTCGGCCGCCAGCCAGTCGAGCAGTTGCGGATGCGTGGGGCGTTTGCCATTCAGCCCCAGGTTGAAGGGCGAGCCTGCCAGTGGAGCGCCGAAGTGCCGCTGCCACACATGATTGACCAGGGCCCGCGGCACCAGGGGATGATCGGGCCGGGTGAGCCAGCGGGCGAGGGCCAGGCGGCGACCCGTGCTCTCCGCCGGGTAGGCGGTCCCAACCGGGGTGTAGGTGGTGCTGGTCGCTTCGACCGCCGCCAGGCTGCTCTCGGCCACCCCCTTCGCCTCGGTCACCCGCTGCTCGGCTTTCTGCAGTGCCATGGCGGCGTCGGCCCCCCCGTCACGGGCCACCTCGCGGGCTTTGGCCAGCGCCCCTTCCGCTTCCGCAAGTTCTTTGCGTCGCAGCAGGGCAGTGGCCTGCCGTTCGGCCCGGCTGGCGGTCTGCGCCAGGGCCTCCCACTCGGGGGTGGGGAGCCCGGCGTAGCGGGCCACCTCGGCGATCTGGCGAGCGCGAAGGCTGGCCTCCTCGGCGGTCGCGAGGTCGCGTTCGATCTCGGCGGCCCGCAACCGGGCCGCAAGCCCTTCCACCCGAATCGCCAGGCTCTCCCGCGTCAGGCGGGCGAAGGGCGAGTCGATCGCCGCGAGCGACTCGACCAGCACCTGGCCCTCGGGGAGGGGCTCGATCAGCAGTTCGGAAATCTCGGACGAGGCACTGTGCTGCCACAGGGCGAAGCGTCCGGCCCGGCGGGCGACGGGCAAGCGGTAGGCCAGTCGCAGTTGACCATCGACCCAGACATTCAGCAGTGTGCCGCGGACCGCGAGATCGACGGTGATTGTCTGTTCGAGTTTGAAGGGATGCTCGGCGATACCTGGCGTGGGGTAGCTTTCGACCCCGGCGACGCGATGAAACGCCTGCACGGTGGAGCGGGTGTTGTTGGTCGCGGTGTAGACCGCCTGCCAGTTCGCCGCGCCGGGGGTGACATCAAACCCCAGGCCGACCGAATGCACATCGCCCGCGGGGAGGGTCTTGTAGCGAATGCGGGCGCGAAAGTCGGTGGGGTGTTCACGGCGCGACTGCATGGTGAGAAAGGAACCGACCTGGGTCTGCACCAGTTGCCCGTCGCGGTACTGCCAGTCGCCCGAGAGTGGCTCCCAGAACCCGGTAAGGGGCTGGCGAAAGTCGTCGTTGAGGAACGGGGGACCGGGCGCGGGGAGCGGAGGGAGGGTCG
>CAIUHT010000521.1 GCA_903898975.1 uncultured Planctomycetaceae bacterium | reverse complement strand
GGCGGCACTGCTGGCGGGCGCGGGGGTCGTGCTGGTGCAGCGGCACACCCGGCTCAAGCCCGATGTCGCCATGGGGTTGGTGCTGTCGGCCTTTTTTGGTCTGGGCCTGATGCTGCTGTCGCGAATTCAGGCCGACCCCCGGGGAGGGCAGGGGGGGCTCTCGCAGTTCTTCTACGGGCAGGCTGCGGCGATCTCGGCGACCGACCTGGCCCTGATCGCCCTCGTGACGGCCGTCATTGTGGCCTGCGTGGTGCTGGGCTATCGCCAGCTGATGGTCTCGAGCTTTGACGAAGCGTTCGCCGCCGCCCTGGGCCTGCCAACCCGTCGCATTCACTTCCTGCTGCTGTTGCTGACAGCACTGGCGATTGTGATTTCCATCCAGGCGGTCGGGGTGGTGTTGCTGTCGGCCCTGCTGATCACTCCCGCCGCGACCGCCCTGCTGCTGACCGACCGACTCCCCCGCGCGCTGTGCATTTCAGCCACCTGCGCCGCGGGGGGAGGGGTCTTGGGTTTGGCCTTCAGTTCGCTGTCGGCGGCGGTCTGGACCGGCGCGCTGCGAGCTGCCTGCCAGTGGCTGCCCGGGCTGGGGGGGGCCAGTCAAACTCTCGGATTGAAGACCAGCCCCCCCACGGGACCGGTGGTGGTGCTGGTGTTGTCGGGCCTGTTTGGGGTCGCGTTCTTTCTCTCCCCCCGGCACGGGGTGGTGGCCAGCTGGGGGCGTCGTGCCTGGCGACGGTGGCGGCCGAGCTCGAGAGAGGAGGCCGGAGGAAATGTGAACGAGGCCGCTGCGGGCGACGTCGCCGGTCTCGGGCCCAACGAGGACGAGCCCCGCAAGCGCGAGGCTCCCGGAGGGACGCCATGACGTTCCCCGGGGGATGGCCAGCGTTCGACTGGCAGACGCACGTGTTCGACCTGTGGCGCTTTCCCGCGTTGCCAGACACCCTGACAACAGTCGCGATGGGCGCCCTGGTGGCGCTGGCGTGCGGTTGGCTGGGATGCTTTTTGATTCTGCAGGGGCAGTCGCTGCTGGGAGACGCCATCAGTCATACGGTGCTGCTGGGCATTGTGCTGGCGGCCCTGCTCACCGGGTCGACCTCGGGAGGCTCCCTGCTGCTCGCTGCCCTGTTGACTGGCGTGTTGACGGCGTGGCTCATCCAGTCGCTGGGCCGCGTCTCGCGGATCAAGCCCGACGCCGCCACCGGCATTGTCTTCACCACGCTGTTCGCCCTCGGGGTGTTCCTGCTGGGGACCCTCGCGGGGCGGGCCCATCTCGACCCCCAGCATACGCTCTACGGATTGCTCGAATTTGTCTCGGCCGGCCCTCGGGCCCGCTTCCTGGGAATCTCGGCTCCGGTCGCGTTGTGGCAGATGCTCGCGGTCTGCGGCGTGTTGTTGACCGGGTTGCTGCTGACGTACTCCCGGTTGGTCCTCGCAAGTTTTGATCCGGGACTTTCCGCGGCGCTCGGGCAGCGGCCGCGACTGTGGCAGGCCGCGCTGCTGGGGGCCCTCTCGCTCACCGTGGTCGTCGCCTTCAGTTCCGTGGGGGCGGTGCTGGTGGTGGGTCTGCTGGTCATTCCTCCTGCCACTGCCTTTCTGCTCTGCCAGCGGTTCAGTCACATGCTGGTCTGCACGTCACTGCTGGGAGTGCTGGCGGCGGTCGTGGGCTATCACGTCGCCGCCTGGCTCGAAACCACGGCAGCCGCGACCATCGTGTGTGTCGCCTCGATCCAGTTTGCGGTGGTGTTTCTGCTGGGCCCCCGCGAGGGGCTGGTGGCCCGCTGGGTCAGGCTGACGGCTCGGCGGGTTCACACCGCGCACGAAAACCTGGCCCGCCTGCTGTTGAAGCTGGGGGCCGACTCCGCCGGTTCAGGGCAGCCGACCGCTGCGCTGGCGGCCGCCGCGGGGCGCTCTCCCGGGTTGGTGCGCGTGCTGGCGGTTTCGCTGTGGATTCGCGGCTGGGCGACATGGCGTGGAGGCCGGCTGGGACTGACCGCGCGTGGGCTGGCCGAGGCCCACCGTCTCGATCGCGCCCACCGGCTGTGGGAGGCGTACCTGGTGAGCCAGGTGGGGGTCGCCCTCGATCATGTGCATCCCACCGCCGAGGAACTGGAGCACCTGCTCGACGACACGCTGATCGCCCGGATCGACGACGCCTTGGGGCACCCCGGCATTGATCCGCATGGAGCACTCATTCCCCGGCTGCCGATCAGCGTCAATCGCCCCACGGTCTTCGCACTCTCGCGGCTGCGGGTCGGGGAGTCGGGACGCCTGGTGGGAATCGCCCCGCCGGTGGATCCCATTCGCCCCGGAGATCGGCCGGTGATGGGCGAGACCGACCTTCCGCTGGGGGGGACGGTCCATGTGCTGGCCCGCGATTCTCTCGACGAAACCTGGACGATCGCGTTCACCTCGGGGCGACAGGTCGTCTGCTCGCACACCTTGGCCGACCAGTTGCTGATCGACCTCGCCCCAGCCGACTCGGGTCGCTCGCTCGAAGTCGCCCAGCGCGCCTCGCCCCCCGGTCCGGCGCAACCCTGAACCAGCAAGTTCAGCGGGGCATGAGACTCGGTTGCCGCTGCGTTTCAGTAGACGGCGAGTCTTCGTCCTGGTCGGCTAAGTGAGATTTGTTTCCGACCATGGGCGACCCCCTGCGCGGGTCACGCCGGGGCTCGCCTCCAGGTGAGGGCGGCCCGTCGCGCCGTTGTTCGCGAAGACGCAATTGCACCCCGCGTGCCACTGCTTTATACCAGAGTCCTTCCTGTTGAATGCCCCGGCCACTGCCTCATGTGAACCCGCACCATGCGTCGAACTGTCCTGTTGCTGCTGCCTGTGATGATTCCGTTGGTGCTCGGCCTGGTGGCCTGGACGGTCGTTGGGCGGGGCTCTCGATCTCGCCTCGATTCGGCAGCCGATGTGTCGCCGCCTGTCGGCAGCACTGGCTCGACAGCGAGTGCTGCTCGACGGGGAGACTCTGACGGGCCGAATGCCGCAACAGACGTCGACGAATTCGACCCGCTCGCAGACAAGACCGCCACCTTTTCGATCGTCGCGGTCGATCCGGAGACGGGCGTCGTCGGGGCGGCGGTGGCCAGCAAGTATCCCGCCGTGGGCAAGGTGGTGCCCTATGTCCGAGCCGGTGTCGGGGCGGTCTGCACGCAGCATTTTCACAACCCGCCATGGGGGCCCCAGGCCCTCGACCTGATGGCCGCCGGGCTGACACCCGAAGAGGCGCTCACAAAGATTCTCGAGGGGGATCCCCGGCGGGACCTGCGTCAGCTGGCACTCATCAACAGTAAGGGGCGGGCGGTGAACATCAACCCGCAGGGAGCCCCCGCGCAGAGTCGGTATTGGGGGGGCATGACAGGCCGCTTCTATGCCGCGCAGGGCAACACCTTGGCCGGGCGTCCGGTCATCACCGAAATGGGGCGGGCCTTTGAGCAGACCGAGGGGAGCCTCGCCGACAAGCTGGTTGCCGCCCTGCAGGCCGCCGAACTGGCGGGGGGAGACCATCGGGGCAAGCTGGCCGCTGG
>CAIUHT010000520.1 GCA_903898975.1 uncultured Planctomycetaceae bacterium | reverse complement strand
CGTTTCATCCATTTATAGTCGGCTCCTCCGCCGGAAGTCGTTCCCACCGATAAAACATGGATCCGCTCTGGCATGGCTTCGAGGTAGGCGGTCGCTTCGGCGATAGCGACCATGATCGGGTTATTCGCCCAGAGTCCCCCGTCAATGAACGGACTCGTGGAGCCCTGTTGGGTAACCTCATGGTGAGAAAAATATGTGGGCGCGGCTGCGGACGCCATGATCGCATCTTGAGCGTGCCAGTTCCGATGTAGTGTTCGCGAGCTGTGATGGGGTGTTGTAATCACAACAGCGGCTCCCGAGTTTCCCGAGGCACTGGGAAGAACCAGCGGTCGCCGTGCCTCTTGAAGCTCCTTATCTAACGGTTTGACAGACGCCAGTGCGGCTCTCAGCGATTCCGCTGAATACTTGGGAAATAACCAGTGTCGCAACGAGCGCCAGATCGGTCCTGGATTGCAGACTGATGGCTTGGGAAAAATCGTTGGGCCGAATTTTTGATAAAAACCAATCATTTCGTTGGGACTGATTCCCATCGCCAGGCCGACCGCCAGGATCGCACCTGTGGATGTACCCGCAATGAGATCGAAATGCTCCACAAATTTCTCTTTCCTATCGGCGTCGAGTGCGTTGTACCAGGCAGCCAATACGCCTGCGGTATATGCGCCACGAATTCCGCCACCACTTAAACTTAGAATTCGAAATGAATCACGCGGCCTCAGGGTCTGTGTTCCAGAATCGGTGCCCGTCGCATTAGCTGCGGAATTCTCCCTGCCAGTCAAATCGGCCTCGAGTACGTGCACGCGCCTAAGCGGGAGTCGATTGATCTGCTCAATCAGACTTTCCACTGCTCGACGGCAGTCAGTCGGACTCTTGATCTCGGAGTTTAACCCCATGTTTTGATCTTTTGTCCAGCCGTTCTTGAGTCGCCCTAATCGGGTGGGATCCTGCTCAATGTACCCCGCCGCCGCTTGTCCTGCTGCGGTGATCACAAACACCGGCTTTCCTGCTGCAAGGAAGAGTTCGATCTCTTTCGGAACACCGGCTCGCTTCCTATCGGTCTCCCAATGCTGGCCGCCAATTGCGACCAGTACGTCCGCTCTGTTGACCAGTACATCCCGAAGTTTCAACAAAGATTCCTTACGGTCTTTGAACGACAGTTCCAAATAATCTCGACTTGGGTTACTCGGGACGACTGGAGTGAATACCGCAAAGTCCTCCCCTGCGAGTAACGGACTGAGAGCTGATCCTGCTGTGTCTTCAGCCCTCCCAATTGATCCTGGGCTTGCGGTAGCATCGCGTGGTGTGTCAGCCGAAACTGTTTCGTCTTTTTTTTGGAGCCTGACAAGGTTGATCCATTCTCCCTTGAAGATTTCGGGATTTTCGGCCGCGTATTCGCGAATGATTTTCACAACCGACGGGTGAGACCCGTGGACCAGGTAGCCCGCTTCGCGAGACACAACAAAGAGTAAGTCTCGAATGAACTGACGAAAAATCAGATAGTCATTGGTACTGCCAGAGGGTTCGTGCGATTGGACTGCCGGGGAGTTTGTACTCGAATCGCCGTTGATGTCAGGCCAGGAGGCACTGAGGCAGACGCGAAGTCCATTCAGCAACGTTGTCGTCATTTCAGTTGGTCCTCGGTCCTGAGATAAGTGGTTTCGCCTGGTCAACTCGCGAAACGAGGAAACTTGAATTTCGCCCCGAATAGAGTGTGGGGAAACCTGTGGTCAAGAATCCCGTTCCTTGGCTTCCTCTGCATGGAGTATGGCAGGCGGCGGCCGGCCGTTCAAGAAAACCAAGAGGCCGATGAGCAGCGACCGCCATTCAAATCGGTGTCAGTGCGCTGGCAACGCTCCCCCAGTTGAGCCCGCAGTCGTTCGCGCGGTAAATTCTGGGACCAACGTGGCCGTGGGCTCGGTCGAGCAAGTCCTGTCGCGTTTTCCTGTGGCAGAGGTTCCTTCGCGTGTCCGATTCTCAGCGGCCGTTTATCGCCTCCCAGCGGCTGTTCCACCTCCAGGTGGGGGGCGAGCGCGCGCTCGATTGGCTCGCCCAGGCCCGGTTCACCGCCCGGCGGCGGTTTGTTGATAAGGCAAAGCGGAAGACGAGGGGGTCCGGTTCGAGCGACTCCGAAACGCCGGCAACGTCGAAACCGCGTGAACTGTCTGCCGACGAATGGCAGGCGGGGTTGAAGTGGGACCTCGATGAACACCGCTTGGCCGAGCTGGGGAACCCGGCGGCGGGTTGGGATGAGATCCAGGATCGCGAGCAGTTCTGGCTCGAGAAAAATCGCCCCTACATCTGCGTGGTCGACAATGCCGGGTTGGGCAAGAGCCGGGTGCTTCATCAGGCCGCTTACCTGCGGTCGCTGGCCTGGCCCGGGCACGTGGTGGTGCGGTTCGACTTTGTCGAATTGATGCAGCACCCCAAGACGCCCCTCCTGGGCCTGCTGGAGGAGAATGCTCCCTGGCCGCTGCTGGTGCGGTTCTTTCACGGAGATGGCTTTGCTGAGCAGATCGGTGACAACGAGCGAACCGACACGTGGCGGTTGCTCTCCCGGGCGGCGAAGACCGGCTGCTTGACCCTGGTGGTCGATTCACTCGACCAGGTGCAGGGGGCTGCAGACGCCGCAATCACCAAGGAGAAAGTCGACCAGGCGGCTGAGCAGTTAATCGCCTTTCTCGCCTCTTCTCGGAAGGTGCAATGTATCGTGTCGGGTCGTCCCCACGCGGTCCAGACGCACCTCGGCACGTTGTTCCAGCCCCTGCATTGGGACTTCGTGCAACTCGACTGTTTCGACCCGGGACAGGCCGCCCAGTACTTTGGCCAGCTGTGGCAGCACGTGCAGGAAATTGAATCGGTCACCGGGCTGGTGCCGCGCGATTTTGAGGAGTTGCGCAGACTGTCTGTGCCGGAACTCACCGGGCTACGCACACAGGCCGACATTTACACGGTCTGTCAAAACAAATCGCTCCAGACGGCACGCGAACGGCAGGCGTCGGACCTCCGGCACGACCTCGTTGTGCCGCTGCTCTGCCTGCTGGCGTTCGAGATGCGGCGGAATGGAATCACGGATGGATTGGGAGATGAACGCGGCGACTCGACACCGGCGCAGGAGGCGTTGCAGGCTTTTCTGGACGAGGTCTGGAGTCGCCATCGGTCCTTTCTCGAAAAGCGACGAGTTCGCTCATATGAGGAGTTCGATCAATGCCTGGGGGAGTTGAATGCGTTGAACTCGGCGATGGAGCCGGGCACGCTGAGCATTGCGTATCGACGCGACGCCAACGAGCGGCCGCTGGTCTGGTTGCGATTTCGCAATCGAACACTGCAAGACTACTACGCTGCCCGCTGGCTGACGCACTACACCACGGCGCCGGCTGAAGTCGACTGGCTGCATCAGCACCGG
>CAIUHT010000519.1 GCA_903898975.1 uncultured Planctomycetaceae bacterium | reverse complement strand
GCAGCGGCTGTAGTCGATGATCGGATACCAGCGACGGCGGAGCGCCTCTTCACTGCTGGCCGACGACAGGGGAGCCCCCGGCGCACCCGCGGCGGGGCTCCCATTCGTCAGGCCGAGGAGCGATCCCAGGCCGTTCACCCCGCTGCCGTTGGTCGCCGCGCCATTCGCCGCCGGGGTGTTGGGAGACTGCCCGTTGGGGGTGGGTGACGTGGCGGGGGCGGGGGGGGCGAGGAATGGATTGAGATACCGCTGCAGTTGCGCGGGCTCGGGTTTCCCGCCGATCCACGACATCAGGTCGAGGTCGACCGTCTGGACCTGCGACTCCTTAAGGATGCGGCGGATTTCGTCGAGATAGACTTTCGCATCGGCCTGATCGCGGAGATCGAGGCAGTACAGCTTGCGGGAGGGAACTTCGAGCGCGCCAATCGCCTGGGGGTTCGGAGGCGCTTCCCCCGTGGCTTCGTCGTCCCCCGCGTCGGCGGGCTTCAACAGCGACACCCCCATCTGCCCCTTGACCCCTTGCCGGTCGAGAATCCATCGGGCCGCCCGGGGAAACAGCCAGGCCAGCACCACCATCGGTCCCCGCACCGACCGCAGGTACAGCAGCCCGGTGTGATCGGGGGTCAGGTCGTTCAGGTGCGGCACCAGGGAGACGTCGAGCTCGGGGTCGAGCAGCAGGGTCGCCGCCAGATCCTCCTCCAGTTGCCGCTTGGTGGGGTTCTGGCCCGGCGCCTGCGAAATGACGACGGTCAGTTTTTTGGAGGCCATCGAGTTACTCGTTCATCTGACCCTTGATCAGCCGCTGCGTCTGCTCCCAGCCCGCCTCCAGGACCGCCAGGTACTGGGCGGGAGAAAGCAGGGGGGCGTCGGTCCGCAGTTCGTACAGCCAACCGGTGTCGTAGTTGTCGGTGTTGATCGGCGTCGGGTCGGCCGCGACCCGCTCGTTGAACCGCACCAGTTGCCCGGCACAGGGAGCATACAGCGTCGAGACCGCCTTGGAACTCTCAATCTCGCCAATTTCCTGCTTGCGGACCAGCGTCGTGCCCGGGTCGATATTCCAGTTCAGAAAATAAACGTCCTGCAGCAACCGCACCGAATACGCCGTAAAACCGACGCGATACACTCCCTCCACGGGCTGCAGCCACAGGTGGCTGTCCACGTACAGGCGGTCCCCGCGGATGGTGGCCGGGTATTGCCCCATCATGAAGACCAGGTCGTCAGGCTGCGGTGTTGTTTCAGACATGGTGTTCCGTCGGCATCCCGGAGCGCGGCCAGGGTTTGGGGACACCCCCCCAGGGCGATGAGCCCCTGACCGCTCTCACTCCCGGCTCCCTTGCAACCTTGGTCGGGCTGCTGCCTGGCCCGTCACCCACACCCGGCACTCCACCGTCCAGACCCGCACAAGGCGATCTGGACGGTGGTTTTGCAGGGCTCTCCCGGCCTTAGTTCGCCAGCGAGATGTCGACGTTCGCCGACCGCCCCGAGCTCGGTTCGACCAGTGTCAGCCGCACCTTGCCCCCCGCCAGCCGGACCGCGTCATTCATCTCGTTCGGATGCAGCACCGCCTTGCCGTTGACCTGCGTCACCAGCAGCCCGGGCTTCAACCCGGCCCGGTCGGCGGGACTGCCCGGCTCGACCTCGGTGATCTTCACCGCGAACTCGTCGTTGTGGAACGCCAGTTCGGTCACCGCGCCCAACCGTCCCCCGGCGACTCCGGGGAGCGGGTTGTTGCCAGTCTTGGGGAGCGTCGGCTCGGAGCGACCCGTTCCCAGGTTCACCTCCACCGGGACGTCCTTGTTGGTCCGCGAGTCGCGGATGGTCAGCGTCAGGGTCGAGCCCGACTTGCGCAACGCACTCACCAGCTGCTCGGGGCCGGTGGTGGGAATGCCGTTCGCGGCGACAATGATGTCATTCACTTCGACCCCCGCCTTCGCCGCCAGGCCCCCTGCTTCCACCCGGGTCACCTTGAGGGCACTGCGGCTCCCCAGGCGAACTTCTTCAGCCGAGATGCCCAGCGAGACCTTCCCCGGGGTTCCCGCCGGTGCGGGGTTGGTGGGGAGCGGCGCGTCGGTAACCTCGCGCGGAGCGGTGGGGCCCGCGGCCCGGGGAGTGACCGGGACCTCAGACGCCTTCCCCGAATTCACGTCGACCACAATGACCTTGAACGGCTTCCCCGCGGCAGCGAGCTGGTCGAGCTGATCGGGCGAGGTCAGTTCCGCCCCGTTCACTCCCACAATCACATCACCAACTTCGAGGCCCGATTCCTGTGCGGCCCCTCCCTTGTCGAGGCCATTCACCTTGAGGACCAGGCGGCCCTGCACCTTGAGCGCCTCCAGCGTGGCTCCCAGGCCCGATGCCGCAGGCCGCGACG
>CAIUHT010000518.1 GCA_903898975.1 uncultured Planctomycetaceae bacterium | reverse complement strand
CTGCTCCCCTCGGCGGCGATGCTGGGGCTGGCCACCTTCACGGTAATCGATATCGCCGAGAAGCTGGGCTGGGTTGGCCCGACGGCGGCCGACGCCGTGCGACGCCTCGCAATCCCCCTCGCCGCCACCGCGCTGGGTATCGCCGTACTGCACGTGCTGTTGCGCGGGGCCTGGATCGTCGTCTGAGGCGATTGGCCTCAAAGGCGTCAACGCCGGGTCATGGTGACCGAACGCGCTGGGATCGACGGTACTGGTGCCGAAGGGCCGCTCCAAGCGTTGACCCTGTGCGGAGCCAGCCAGGGCGGTCCTCCTTGGGCGGGGGGTCGGTGCTCGGGGTTTGGGCTGGGGGCCCAGCTGTCTCGCGTGATCAGCCGGCGGAAGTGGGGACGGGGGCACCGCTTGGTCGGTGCGTTCCGGCCTTGGCGAGTTCGCAGTAGTCGGGACGGTCGGCGGAGGTGGCGTGGCGAAAAGCGGCCACGATCTCTCCGTTGTCGACCACAAACGCACCGGGCATCTGGGTGACATCGCCCCGGGGGACACCCACCATGTGCCCCTCGAGAATCGCCTTCAGACCCCGCCACCAGACCGCCGGTCCCGCGACTCGGGCCATGTCCCCGCGCGCCAGTCCGAACGCCTGGTAGAGCCTCTGCTGCGTGTCGCAGACCCGGGGGAGGTCGCCCAGTCCGTAGCTGGCCGCCAGTGGACCCGCCACAGCCTCGGTATCAAGAAACACCAGCAGCAGGCCGGTCCCTCCCGCTTCCAGCTTTTGGCGAGCCGTGGCGAGGTCGGCGAGTGCCTGTCGGCAGAAAGTGCACCCCGCGTGCCTCAAAAACAGCATCAACAGCGGCCGTTGCCGACTGCGGTCCAGCAGCGTCATTCCCAGCTGGTCGCGGTATTCGGTCAGCAGATCGGACAACTGTGACATGATGTGTCTCTCGGAGCGAAATGGGTGGGAACCCATGATCAAAACGCAGCGTCGCCTGCACAACGCCCTTCGATACTGGCAAGGTCCGCACGCACTGACAATCGGGCGGAAACGGAATCACGCGGTGGGACTGGTCAAATCTTAGGCACCGCCCGGATGACAGTGGCAAAGAATCCCCCCGCCACGACGCCTCGAGGGAGAGATTCGCCCACCCATCCACACGCCCACCCATCCACACGCGAACCCCCGCACTCGCCAACCCCCGCACTCGCGGATCCACTCACTCGCGGAGGGGCGTTGCTCGTGCGGCCGGCCAGCGAGTTGTGAGAAGGCAATCGCGTCAGCCAGCGGTGGCACCCACCGAGCTGCCAGCCCCGCGGCAGGTGGTTTTGATTTCCAGATGCCCCCCGGGCTGAGACCCTGCGAGGCGTTGGCGGGACGGAGGAGGGGTGTTGGCAGGGGGGCGGTTGGGGCCCGAGCGGGCTGTGTTTATCGATTAAACCAGTCGGGGAGGGGAGCCCGCCGGCCCGGTTCTCGCCCGGTTCCTTCCCTGTTCGGGAGTGGTGGAAATCGTGGGAAACTCCCGCCACAATACCCCGGCAGGGAATGCACGCGTGCCCGCGGTGGGAAGACTTCGTCCGCAAGGGTCGGGCCCGGCAAAGCGGCTTCGGTCGGTGTCCCTGGCCGCGGTTGGGGGGGGGCAGGGGGGCGATGAGGCAGGGTGTTGAGCGACGTGCCTGCGGGCGCCGTCCTCACTTCAGTGCCTGCCGGCATGGGCATGAGTTTGGGTGGAGTTTCGGTCGGGGTGCCGCGGTTGTCTGCGGGCCTCGCGGGTGCGGGCGGGTGCCCCCCCGGTTCGCGGTTTCCAACAGTGGGGAGTTGTGGTGTTCAAGCAGGTTGCCGTCGTGGGGGCCACCGGGGCCGTGGGGCGGATCATGTTGCGGTTGCTCGCCGAGCGGAAGCTGCCTGTCGAGCAGTATCGGTTTCTCTCCTCCGCCCGGTCGGCTGGCCAGCCCCTCGAGTTCCAGGGCCAGACGTATCGCCTCGAAGAACTGACCGAGAAGTCGTTCGCGGGTTGCGACCTGGTGATTGCCAGCACGCCCGATGATGTCGCGGCGAAGTATCTTCCCGCGGCGGTCGCTGCCGGGGCGACGGTGATTGACGAATCGGGTTACTTCCGGATGAAGCCCGACATCCCGCTGGTGATTCCCGAAGTCAATCCGCAGGCCGCGCTGATTGACCGGGGCATCATCTCGAGCCCCAACTGCTCGACCACGCAGATGGTGGTGGCGCTCAAGCCCCTGCACGATGCCGCCGGGCTGAAGCGGGTGATTGTCAGCAGCTACCAGGCGGTCAGTGGGGCGGGGCTGCAGGGGACCACCGACCTGATCGAGGGGACCAAGGCGAGCCTGGCGGGGACCGACTACCGCTACTCGACGTTCGCCCACCCGATCGCGTTCAACCTGATTCCCCAGATCGGCAGCTTCAAAGACGAGGGCTACACCAGCGAAGAACTGAAGATGGTGTACGAGACCCGCAAGATCATGGGGCTGCCCGACCTGCCGGTCACCGCCACCTGCGTGCGCGTCCCGGTCGCGAACTGCCACAGCGAGACCATCGTGGTCGAGACGGAACGTCCCCTCTCGGTCGCCGAAGCCCGCCGGGTGCTGGGGGCGTTCCCCGGCATTGTCGTGGTCGACGACCCGGCCCAGGGACGGTACCCGCTGCCCAGCGACTGCACGGGGCGCGATGAGGTCTTCGTCGGCCGCATCCGCCGCGATCTGTCGAGCCCGCAGGGGCTCGCCTTCTGGTGCGTCTCCGACAACCTCCGCAAGGGGGCTGCGACCAACGCCGTGCAGATCGCCGAACTGCTGGCCGCCCACCGCTTCGGCTATCGCCGCTGAGAGTGCGGGGCCGGGCGAGTGGCACATGTCATTCGCCCCCGGCCCCCCATGACGGCCCCTCATGACGAACCCCCAGGCCGCGGCAATCGGGCCCGGACCCTGTGGTGCCCCAGCCAGGCTGTGGGGTTGGCCCCCAGTCTCTGGGGATGGCCTCGGCTGCGGTGTGAATCGGGCCGGGGGTTCCCGGGCTTCCCGGCTGTCACTTCCCTCCTTCTTTGTTGACGCTTCTGCGAGAGACCTGCGATGGACTTCTTCCACTATCAGAACGGCGAGTTGTACTGCGAAGAGACCCGCATTGCCGATCTGGCCGCCCAGTATGGCACCCCGCTCTACGTCTACTCGAAGCGGACCCTGCTGCATCACCTGACGCAGATCCAGCAGGCCTTCGCCGCGGTCGATCCGGTGCTGTGCTACTCGGTGAAGGCCAACTCGAACCTGGGCATTCTGAAGGTGATGAACGCCGCCGGTTCGAGCTTCGACGTCGTCTCGGGAGGTGAGTTGTACCGCGTGAAGCAGGCGGGAGCCGACACCAGCAAGGTGGTGTTCGCCGGGGTGGGCAAAACCGACGAAGAGATCGCCTTCGCCCTTGACAACCACGTGCTGATGTTCAATGTCGAAAGTGAAGCCGAGCTTGACGCGATCGCCCGCGTCGCGGCCAGCAAGGGGGTGGTGGGCCCGGTCGCCCTCCGCCTCAACCCCGACATCGACGCCAAGACGCACGCCAAGACCACTACCGGGAAGAAGGGGAACAAATTCGGCATGGATATCGAGCGGGCCGAACAGCTCGCCGAAAAGGTGCTCGCCGACCCCCGCCTCTCGCTGCGGGGCATTCACATGCACCTTGGGTCGCCCATTCTGACCACCGAGCCCTATGCGGCGGCGGTGGTCAAGGCCGCCGAGGTGGTGGCCCGCTTCCGCGCCCGCGGTCACGACACCCGCTGGATCAACCTGGGGGGTGGGTTTGGCATCAACTACCGCCAGCAGGAGGCCAAGCCCGCCTCGGCGTACGCCGACGTGATTGTGCCGACGGTCCAGCAGGCGGGCTGCCGGCTCGCCCTCGAACCCGGCCGGTTCATCGTGGGCAACGCCGGCGTGCTGATCAGCCAGGTCATCTTCACCAAGCGCGAAGGGGGCAAGCTGTTTGTCATCCAGGACGCGGCGATGAACGACCTTGTCCGCCCGGCGATGTACGACGCCTTCCACCGCATCTGGCCCGTGCAGCCCCGCGTCCCCGCGCCGACCAACTACGAAGCCGAGATTCCCGGCTGCGAGCCCGCCGACGTGGTGGGCCCGGTCTGCGAGTCGGGCGACTACCTCGCGAAGGGGCGGTGGCTGCCTCCGCTCGAGCGGGGCGAACTGGTCTGCACCTTCAGTGCCGGTGCGTACGGGATGGCGATGGCCAGCAACTACAACTCGCGGCCCCGGGCCTGCGAGGTGCTGGTCGATGGCAACCAGCACACCGTGGTTCGCCGCCGCGAAACCTACGCCGACCTCGTGGCCCACGAAATGTAAGCGGGATGTCACAGGGGATCGTAGCCGGGTAGTCGCACGGGCAGACCCGACGCGACTGCCCCCTGATCGGGACCGGCCGGGGCGCGGCAGGCGACGGCAGCGCTGAGACAGAGGAGGGGCGCCCAGGGCTCTGGCCCGGCGACCGGCGTGCGTCGGTCAGTTGACCGTCTGCTGCACCCACTCGACGGCACGCCAGTCGAGCCAGTGCCGGTCGGGATCGTGCCTGTTCCGCGAGCGGAATCCCAGGTGTCCGCCCCCCCGGGTCAAAAACAGCTGCACTGGGGGAGGGCGACGCAGGTCCCGCAGGGGCTCGGGGGCGACCATCGGGTCGTCCTGGGCGGCGACGATCAGCGTCGGGACGGTGATGTCGGGCACGTACTGCCAGGCACTCGCCTCGGCGTAGTACGGCCCCGAACTGCCATAGCCCCAGATGGGGCCGGTGAACAGATCGTCGAATTCCTCGATCGATCGCGGGCGGTGAGGAAAGTCAAACCGTGGTGCGGTCGGTGTCGCCGACTGCCACGCCTGCACGTGTTTCCAGAGCAGCTTCGCGAAGTACCGGTCGTACATTCGTCCCAGCAGCGTCGCCTGCAGGTGTCGCACGCACCGCTTGAGATCGACGGGGGGACAGACGGCGAACACCGAGACCAGTTCGGGGGGATTGCTGCGGGGATCTTCCCCCGCCAGCTTGAGCGCGATGTTCGCCCCCATCGAGAACCCCAGCAGTCCCACGGGGGAACCAGGGGACCGTTGCGTCACCGCGCGGATTGCCTCCCGCACATCGGCTGAACGCCCACTGTTATAGGGGCGATGGGCCAGCGTCAGCCCCGCTCCACAGGTCCGCAGGTCCAGGCGATAACTGCGAATGCCTTTGGCGGATAGCTTGCAGGCAATTCGCCGCATGTACGGACTGCGATGACTCCCCGCCAGGCCATGCACCAGCACGGCAACCGGTCCCCCGGGCTGCCAGCCATCGGGGGTCTCTTCGTGCAGCACCATCCGGTCGCCGTCGGGCAGGCAGACCTCATGCCGGTCAGCGGTCTCGACGGGCAGGCGGTGTGAGAGCCAGACGCCAGCCAGGGTCTGGCTGTGCCCTTCGGGGAACAGCAGTTGCCGACGAAAATCGGGAATGGCCGTCCGGGAGGCCATGGAGCAGGTCAACCAACAGGAGGGAAAAGGCGACGGGGCGCACAATTGACACCCCTGCGGCCCCTATTGTGATCGTTCTGATTGTGATTTCAAATCTGCCGGGGGTCAGTTTGCGGGCCCAAACTTGCGGCGGTCCCCCTCAGAAAACCGCCCCCGGCGTCGTCCGCCAGCCACT
>CAIUHT010000517.1 GCA_903898975.1 uncultured Planctomycetaceae bacterium | reverse complement strand
GAACTCGTCACCGACGACGGTGACTGGATTGTGATGACCGCCACCCTGCGGCCCCGCGTGGGGCTGTGGCACTGTCTCTGCCAACCCGCCCCCCCTTCGGAATCGACATGACCCCACTCCCCTGGACCGACCTGCTGGAAGCGGTGCGCCGCACCCTGGTGGAGGCCCGCCTCGATCGGCTCCCCCCCGACGCCGTGCTGGTGCATCCCTTCCCCAGCGATCGCCCCCGGGAGCTCCCCGCCGCTCCCCGTCCCGCCATCCTGCTCTCGCCGCTCGATCCCGAGCAGTGCGACCCCGACCGCGGGACCAACGCCCACGACCTCTGGACCTTCGACACGCAACTGCTGCTGGTCGGCGAAGCGGGGGGCGATCTCGCCTCGGCCGCCCGCCTCTACAGCGAACTGCGGGCCCGCGTGGTGGGCTGCCTGCATCAGCGGCGACTCCCGCTCGCGGGCAGCCTGCCCGTGATGGTCGAACCACTCGAAGTGGGTGATCGCGCGCTGTTTCTTGAACGCCGGGTGTGGCTCTCGCGGCTCCGCCTGCACTGTCCCTTCCTGCTGATACGTGAGCCGGCATCATGAGCGACTACTTCCTGGGGACCGCCACCCAACTGGCTCTCGCCCCCACCGGGACCCCCCTCGCCGAGTTTCCCACCGCGGTGGAATTCCTCCGCGAATCAATCCGCCGGGAGTGCGAGTGGCTCTCGACCGCCGGGCTGCGCGGCACCCGCGGGCATCCCGCCGAACGGTCCCGCCCCGGCCCATCGGTCGTGCGGGGCGAACTGGTGCTGCATCCCACGGGCCCCCTGCTCGCCCACCTCTGGCCCCTGATCCTGGGCTCTGTGCCCACCCCCCCAGCCGCGCCGACCGCGGCGACCACGTTCCGCCCCACCGAGAGCCTGCCCGCGTTCGACCTGCTGCTCGACCGTGGCCCCAGGCGGTTTGTCTATCGTCACTGCCTGGTCGATCGCGCGGTGCTGCGAGGGCGGGCTGGGCAACTGCTCGAGCTGAAACTTGAGGTGATTGGTCGCGAGGAAGAGCTTTCCATTGAACCGTTCCCCCCACTCGCCCCCGGTCGCGACTCCCCCTACGTCTTCCACGATGGGCAGCTCACCTGGTTCGAGCAACTCCCCCCCTTCGTCGAGTGCGAACTGACGGTACACAACGCCCTCGAGGTGCAGTGGTTCAACTCGGCGACCCCGGGGGCGATTCAACCCATCGATCGGCAAGTCACGCTCGCGTGCACCGTCCCCTGGGGAACGACCCAGGCGGGACTCTACCGCCGGGATGGGAATGAACCGGGACGTGCCGTGCTGCAATTCACCAACGGAACCAGCCAGGTGCGGTGTGAACTCCCCCGCCTGCAGGTGCATGACCGGACCCCCGTCGTCGGAGGGCGGGGCGAACTGCTGCTGGCCCTGTTCGCCCGCGCCCGCACCACGGCAGACCAACCCGAACTGCTGGTGACCAACACCCCGTAATCGCTCCCACCCCCTTGGCCACCACCCGTTGGCTCTCCTCTCGTTGGCTCTCCTCTTGTTCGCTCTCCACTCGGCCACCACACCCCCATCACAACTCACCTCGTGGTGCGAATACATCCTCCTCATACAAGGTGCGTCATGTCTCCGACCTGTGAACCCGCCGACGGCTTGACCCGCTCGCTCGAGATTGGCGGAATTCCCGGCGTCACCCCGGTCTGGTGCGCTGCCCGCCCCGTGCTGGTGAGCGAACGGGACGAATTGACCCGCCGGCTCGAACGTCTCGCCTCTCACCCCACGCAGGGAGCCGGACTGGCCGAGCATTATGCAGCGGCGTGGCTCTGCCGTCGGCTGGTCTGCTGGAACATCTGCGACTCCGCCGGGGTCCCGCGCCCCATCG
>CAIUHT010000516.1 GCA_903898975.1 uncultured Planctomycetaceae bacterium | reverse complement strand
GCGCAAGCGGGCCACGCATGCCCGTCGCGGAAACCCGCATTGCCACCAGCGTTCTAAAACTGTTCGTCGGGGCGGAGATACCGCCATTCCCCTTCGGGCAGCCGCCCCAGGCGGACGCGTCCAATTCGAACCCGCTTCAGTCCCACCACCTGCAGTCCCACCAGTTCGCACATCCGGCGAATCTGCCGTTTCCTTCCCTCGCGCAGCACGAACCGCAGCTGATCCTGGTTGAGCCACTCCACCTGGGCGGGACGGAGGGCGCGGCCATCCAGCGACAGCCCTTCGCACAGTTGCTTGAGGCCCGATCCCGACAGTTCCCCGCGAACCCGCACCAGGTACTCCTTCTCGATCTCTCCCTGGTCACCCGTCAGGCGGCGGGCCAGCCGCCCATCCTGGGTGAAGACCAGCAAACCGGTCGAATCGATGTCGAGGCGGCCCGCGGGGGCCAGCCCACGGAAAATCTCGGGGGTCCACACCGGACCGGGAGTGCCCGCCTGCCGCCGGTCAGCGGTGAGCAGTTCCACAGCGGGGCGGTAGTTGTCCTCGGGCTGCCCGGAAACATACCCGACCGGTTTATGGAGCAGCAGCGTGGCCCAGCCCGACTGCTCGGCGACCGCGGCCGGGGCCAACTCGACCTGCTGGGTGGGCAGCACCTTGGTGCCCAGCGTGGTGACTGGCTGGCCGTCGACCAGCACCAGGCCGCGGCTGATGAATTCATCGGCCTCGCGACGGGAGCAGAGCCCCAGGTGGGCCATGAGCCGCGACAGCCTGAGGGGGACCTGGGGATCGAGGTCACTCATCGAGCACCCGCTGGCAGTCGGGGAGGCTGTTGAGGAACAGTTCGCCATACCGCTTGGTACGGACGCGGGGATCGAGAATCACGACCTGGCCGCGATCGGTCGCCGAGCGGATGAGCCGGCCAAACCCCTGCTTCAGGCGGATGACCGCCTCAGGGACCTGGTATTCGAGGAACGGGTTCCCCCCGCGACTGCGGATCGCCTCAAGTCGGGCTTCGAGCAGGGGATGATCGGGGACGCTGAACGGGAGCTTGGTGATGATGACGTTCTGCAGCGCCTCGCCCGGGACATCGACCCCCTGCCAGAAACTGTCGGCCCCGAACAGCACTCCCCGGGGATCGGCGCGGAAGCGTTCGAGCAGCAGCGTGCGGGGGGTGCCATCCCCCTGGCTGTACAGCGAGTAGCGGTTGCTGAGGAACCAGCTTCTCAGCCGGCGGCAGCAGGCATCGAGCATGCGAAAGCTGGTGAACAGCACGAATGCGCGACCCTGGGTCTGGTCGACATGGCGGCGGATGCGGTCGCAGACCGCCTGTTCGTACTCGAGCGGGGAGGCGGTGGGGTCGGGCATGTCGCCTGCCAGGATGAGCTTGGCGTTCGCGCGGTAGTCGAACGGACTGTCGAGACACAGTTCGGCGGCGTGGTCGAGCCCCAGGCGGTGGCGAATGAAGTCGAAGCTCTGCCCCGCGACCGCGAGGGTCGCGCTGGTCAGCACCACGGTGGGGACCTTGGTGAACAGTTCATCGCGCAGCACCGCCCCAATCTCGATGGGCGAGCAGCAGAGTTCCACCCGGTCCTGGTTGCGTCCCGAGAGTTCAATCCAGTGCACCGCCGTCCGCTGGCCCAGGCCCAGCCACGATTCGAGACCCGCCGCAATGGTCAGGCACCGCTTCGACGCCGACTGCAGTTCGACCTGTTCCGATTCGCTGGTCAACCCGTCGGCGAACGACGCAAGCGAGCGGCCCAGGTCGCGCAGCGGGGTGACCAGGTCGGTGGTGACCGGAGGGGGGGAGTTGACCCGGCCATTCTTGCCACAGTGGCGGGCCCGGAATTCCCTCAGTTCGGCGAACAGGTCATCGGCGACGAACTGGATCTCGGTGGTCAGTCGCTGGGCCTCGGTGAACTGGTGATGGACCAGCAGTCCGCGGTTCGACTGCGGATTGAAGAGCTTGTTCAGCAGGTAGTCAATCTGCCCGCTGGTAACCTTCAGCCCCAGGTGTTCGGCGGCGACCTGCTCGACGGTGTGGGCCTCGTCGAAGACCACGACGTCATAGTCGGGCAGCAGGCTCCCCCCCTCGCGGCGGAGGGCCAGGTCGGCGAAGAACAGGGCGTGGTTGACCACCAGCAGATCGCCATTCCAGACCCGCCGTCGCGCCTTGTAATACAGGCAGTCGTCGTAGGTCGGGCAGCGCTTCCCCAGGCAGTTGCCATGGTCGCTGCGAACTTCGTCCCAGACTTCGCCCTGCGGGCGGAATTCCAGCGTGGCCAGGCTGCCATCGGTGGTGACTCCCGACCATTGGACCAGTCCCGACAGCTGGTTGACCTGGGCGGGGTCGGCGAACAGCGAGTTGGCCCGCTCGGCGGCGTGCTTGAGCCGGCGGAGACTGACGTAATTCCCCCGTCCCTTGACCAGCACCGCCGAGAACTCGAGTGGCAGAACGGCGTTGAGGAACGGGAGGTCGCGGGAGACGAGCTGTTCCTGCAGGCTGATGGTGTGGGTCGAGATGACAATCCGGGTGCGATTCGCCTGGGAGTCGGTGCCACCGGGCGCATCGGCGGCCGCCTGGCGGGCGGTGGCGGCGAGGATGGCGGGGACAAGGTAGGCGAAGCTTTTGCCCGTGCCCGTCCCCGCCTCAACCACCAGGTGCTGGCGGTTGGCGATGGCGTTCGAGACCGCCTCCGCCATGGCCAGCTGCTGGGGGCGGTGTTCGTAAGCGGTCAGCCGCTGGGCGATCCGCCCCTGAGGGCCGAGAATTCCCTCCGGGGTCAGTGGAAGCGACATGCGGGACCAGGCCTGAGGGGGGGCGAGCGATGGTGGGGAAGGACGATCATGGAGTGTGGGTCAGGCAGATGAGGCAGAGATCGTCGGCCCGGGGGGCCCCGGCCGAAAACTGCTCGATGTCGCCCACGACCGCGTCAATGATCGACTCGGGATCGGTCCCGGCCCGACGAAAGGACTCCTTCAGGCGCTCCAGGCCAAAGCAGTGGCGGCTGGGGTCGACCGCGTCGGTGACCCCATCGGTGAACAGCAGCAGGGTGTCGCCGGGACACAGCTCGAACTGAGACTGCTCGTAAGTCCAGGCAGGCTCGATTCCCAGCGGGAGACCGGAGCTCTTGATCCCCAGCGATGTGACGGTGCCATTGGCCGAGCGCAGCAGCGGGGGTGGATGACCGGCATTCACCATGGTCAGTTCGGAACTCCCCGGCTGGACCGCCAGCATCAGCATGGTGATGAAGCGATGCCCCAGGCTGCCGTCGGCCAGCCGGTGGTTCAGGTCGGTCATCGCCTGGGCCGGGGCGCCGCTGGCCAGCAGGGCCGATCGCGATTCGCTGGTCATCCGGGCCATCAGCAGGGCGGCGGCGAACCCCTTGCCCGCGACATCACCCAGCGTGATGACCGTGCGGCCATCGGGCAGCGGGATGTAGTCGAACAGGTCGCCCCCCACGCTGCGGGCCGGACGATAGACGTCGAACACCGCATACCCGGCCAAGGGGGGTCGAGTGGCCGGAAGGAAACTCTGCTGCACCTGGATCGAGAACTGCAGATCACGATCCAGCTCGACCTGGGCCAGGGACTGTTCGTGCAGTCGGGCATTCTCAATCGCCAGTGACGCCTGGGCGCAGACCGCGGTCAGCAGGTCGAGATCTTCCTGCCGAAACGCCTTCCCCAGCCCGAAGCTGTCGAGCTGGATGGCCCCCTGCAGGCCCCCGGCCTGGCTCGCCAGCGGCACGCACATGAACGACCGAATCCGCAGATTCGTCACGCTCTCGGACATGTACCGCGGGTCGCTCAGCGTGTTGTCGCACAGCAGCGACTTCGACTGCGAGATCGCCGCCCGCAGGATCGTCGTGCTGATTCGCTCGGCGTTCAGGTCGTCCCGCTCCGACCTCAGCCGACACGCCTTGACCTTGAAATCTGTCGTGTTCGGCTCCGCCAGGACCACCACCCCCCGATCGGCCTGCGGGAAGATCTTGAACAGGCTGGCGAGAATCCGTGGGAGCACCAGGTCCAGTCGCAACTGCCCTCCCAGGTCGCGGCTGATCTCGAGAATGGCCCGCAGCTTCTGCTCGGGGCGAACGTGCAGTTCGGTCGATCCCGCGGTCGAGAGTTCGTGAGCCACGGCCGAACTCCCCCCGTCTTCCACCAGCTCGGGAAGTGGCGCTGGTAGAGGCGGGAACTCGTCGCCCAACAGCGACCCCGGAATGTCCTGGACAGTCGCCGCGACTCCGGTGGGGTCACGGTCCGGCTGCTTGAGCTTGGGCCGGACCCGCTGTGTTCGCTCCACAAACCGCAACTCGACCTCGCAGATCTTGATGAGGTCGTTGTCGCGCAGCCTGACCTGCCCGCGCCCCTGGATCGGTTCCCCGTTCAGCGACGTGCCATTCCGGCTGCGCAGATCCTCCAGGAAGAATGCCCCCTGGACCTGGGTGATCTGGGCATGCGTGCGACTGACCGCGCCGTTGTCGATCACCACCTCGTGGGTGGGGAGGCGCCCCAGGATGCAGCGTTCCCCCGCCAGCGGAAAATCCTGCGGGCCGGGAATGCCCGCCACGGCTGTCAGCATGGCCATCACTTTGCCCCCTTTGGAATTCATCAATTGCGTGGTTCGGACTCGGCCTCAGCATCCCGCTGTTCCACCATCTTCCGGAGGTTCGCCGTCAGCTCTGTATTGAGCGCCTTGCGATTCCGTTCCACCGCATCGGCCAACTGGTTCCGCAGCCAGGGGTCGAATTCCGAAAAACTGGCTGAGAGTTCCGAGATCTGCGCCTGCGAACCACCGTAATCCTTGTTGAGACTCTTCAGGATCGCCTGGCCCGCCCGGCCAAAAGCCCGCAATCGCTGATCGGCCCCGGGCAGCTCGGCCAGCTGATCAAAATATCCCGAAGCCTCGAGAAACTCGCCGCGGAACAGGTGCAGTTCGGCCAGCCGCTGCAGCGCCGCGTTGCGGAAGAACTGCTTCTCGGGATAGAGGGCAATCACCGCTTTCCATGCCGGGATGCTGTCGCGGAGCATCAACGCATGAAAATACTGCCGCTCGGCCGAACCCTGGTTCGGAATGGTTGGCTCGCTGCGCGGGGCGTGCCGGAAGGGATCGGGCGTGCGCCGCAGCCACCCCAGGCCAGCCCCCGCCGCCCCAACCAGGACTGCGGTCAAAACCATCCAACTGCCAAAACCGGCCCAGCCCGAGTCGGGCGTCTGCCACAGCCACTCCTTCCAGGTCAGCTGTGGCGGTGGCTGTTCTTCCCGCTCGGCCTCCAGTTGCGCGGTGTCGCGCCCCATGGGTGCCGCGCCCCGTTCCCGCAACCGCTTCAGGTCGGCCAGCAGGTCCTCCGCCGCCTGGTACCGGCGGGTGACATCCTTGGCCATCAGCTTGTGCACAATCCGGCACACGACCAAGGGGAGGTCGGGACGGAGTTCGGCCAGCGGTTGCGGCTTCTGTTTCGGGTCGGCGTGCTGCATGGCGACCGCCAATGCCGTCTTGCCCGAATACGGCGGTTGGCCGGCGAGCACGTGGTAGAACGTCACCCCCAGTGAGTACAGGTCGCTCCGCTGGTCCAGCTTGCTGTCGCTGACCTGCTCGGGGCTCATGTACAGGGGCGTCCCCAGGGTCAGCCCTTCCTGGGTCAGGTTGTTCCGCACGCCTGCCAGCGTGAGCTGCGCCAGGCCGAAGTCGGCGACCTTCACGTCCCCCTGCTCGGTCAGCAGCAGGTTCTCGGGCTTGATGTCGCGGTGCACAATTCCCTGCTTGTGGGCCGCCGACAGCGCACTGGCCGCCTGCTCAAGCAGCCGCAAACCCTGCTCGGCATCCAACGCCCCCTGCTTCTGCACCCGCTCCCGCAGATTCCCCCCGGACACGTACTCCTGCACCAGGAACTTCCGCCCCGCATGCTCCCCAACCAGGTAGACCGAGACAATATTCGGGTGGTTGAGCGCCGCGGCGGCCAGCGCCTCGGTCTCGAACCGCTCGACCGCCCCCGCGCTCTCCAGTCGCTCGCGACGCAGCAGCTTCAGCGCCACGGGCCGCTTCAGGCTGGTCTGCTCGGCCAGGTAGACCTCGGCCATCCCCCCCTGCCCCAACCGCCGCAGCAGCCGGAACTCGCCGATCGACTCCGCAGGAATCTCGGTCCCCTCGCTGGCCTGAGGGCTCTGGGAATCGCCGGTGCCGGACATGGAGTGGACCAATGGCCTGAGAATACAGACAAGAGTCGATGCCACCGAGCCCCACTCGGTGCCTCTGGCGGGCGATTCTAGCCGAATTGGGGGGGAAAAGTCTGCCACGCGGGCCGGGCCTCAACCCGCGACAACCGCCACCCGCCCAGCGCGATGCCATGACCAACCCCCGCTGCCCCAGCCCGCTGCCCCAGCCCACTGACCTGGGCCACTGACTCAAGCCGCTGACTCAAGCCGCTGACTCAAGCCGCTGACCCATGCCACTGACCCTGGCCGCTGCGTTCGTCCCGTTCACTCCGGTTTGCCGCGCGTCACTTCGCCACAGCACCTCGGTTTGCCCGAACAGACGCTTCCACCCCAATCGCCACTCGTCCCATCGACACTGACCGAGCCTGGCCAACCACGGAGCCCCCGACGTCGCCCCCGTGGTCCGGCTCCCTCGACCCGTCGGAGTGACGCAGGGTCTACTTCCCCCGCAGTTCGGCGATCTTCACCTCGAGTTGCTTCGCGGTCTCGAGTGCCTCGGGCAGTGGCCGGCCCGGGTTGACTCCCGGCCGCTTGTGCCCGGCCGCGTGAACATACGCGTCCCGCAACAGGGCAGTCCGCTGCTGCAACAGGGGAAGCATCGCCACGGGCAGGCCCCGCGCTTCGAGCAGGGCCCGGGGGGATGCCGCCTCGGCGGAGGGTCCATCCCCCAGGCCGGCGATGAGCCGCGAGGCGATGAACCAGTGCCCCTCGTCATTCGGATGCACCCCATCGGGCTGGAAGGTGAAGTCGGGCTGGGTTTCCCGTCGCCGGGCCACCTCAGCGGTCATCGCGGAATGCACGTCGATCACATTCCACCCCGCCTCCCGCTGCTGCACCAGCCAGTCGCCGTATCGCTGCAGCACGTCGTTGTACCGAAACTCCCGGGGAGAGCGGCGATCGTCATAGAACGGCGGCGTCAGCAGGATCAGTTGGGCGCCCACTCCCTGCACCGCCTTGTGCAACTGGCGAATCCCGTCCTGGTAGCGGCGGAAGCGTTCGAGGTCGAAGGGCTGGTAGATGCCACAGTTCATCCCGTAGCAGGCAATGACCAGGTCGGGCTGAGTCACCTTGAGCACCCGCTCCAGTCGCTCGGACAGCGCGGGTCGGGGGAACTGTCCACCGGCGTGCCCCTCCTCGCTCAGGCCCGACACCGTTTCACTGGGAAGACCCGCGTCAATCACGACCGGCCGCTGGGGCCAGTCGCGGGTCTGCAGCCACACCTCGAAGGCGGTCACATACTGCCCTGCCGCGGTGATGCTGTCGCCCAGGCAGACCACCCGTCGCGCTTGCTTCACCAGCTCCTGCAGGCGGTTGGCTGTCGCGGCCCCTCCTGTCGCCGCCTCACCTGTCGCCCCCTTGTCCTGGGCCAGTGCGCTGGGCCCGAGTGCCGGGCACAGCAGACCCAGCAGGAGCAGTCCTGTCAGCAGACGGGGCATCGAAGAGTTCTTTGGAGCGGTCATGGGCAGAGAGAGAAAGAGAAGGCAATCGTGGGGCGGGGACTGGGCAACCGCGTGAGGCCAGCCTCAACTGCTGGCCGAGCGGTAACTGGCGAGCGCCCGGTGGAAGATGAATCGCGACAGCACCAGGGCAACCAGGGTGGCGATCAGCATCCACCCCACCCAGTGGGGCTCGAGCACCTTGCCCACGATGATCCGGGCGGGAACTGTCACGACCAGCAGGATCGGAAGCAGGTAGCTGAAGGCGAAACGGACCGAATCGGCGATCAGCGAGCCCTGGTAGATATCGCGGGGATAGCGCGCGAAGATGGTGATATAGAACCAGAACTCGTACAGCCCCTGGTTGCGTCCCAGCCAGACACTGGTGCTCGCAAACACCAGCATCAGGCTGTAGTAGAACAGCAGCGCCAGCAGCAGGAAGGCCAGGTAGGCGACGACCTGGCCCAGCGACACGGTTCCCGCCCCCGTGGCGACGGCATGCCCCAGCAATCCCAGCGGCAACAGCAGCTGGAACAACGCCCCGAGGTCAACCTTTTCGAACGAGATCAGGAACTGCGTGTCGATGGGCTTGAGCAGCGCGAAATCGAGCCCGCCCGTCCGGACCAGTTCACTCAGGTTCGCCAGGTTGGGAACGAAGAACGCCTCCATCAGGGCGTTGAGAATCATGCCCGTCGC
>CAIUHT010000515.1 GCA_903898975.1 uncultured Planctomycetaceae bacterium | reverse complement strand
GGCAAGCGGAAGGGGACACCCAAAGCCAGGCCGACCTGTGTCATGCCGAATCTCCGGCGGTCACTGCAGTTCCCAGGAGCGCGGGAACCTCGACCGTGAGATCGATTCCGACAGGGCACCAGGTGATGCAGCGGCCACAGCCGACGCACCCGGAGACTCCGAACTGATCATGCCAGGTGGCGAGCTTGTGTGTCAGCCACTGGCGGTAGCGGTGGCCGATGGTCTGGCGGATCACTCCCCCCCCCTGCCAACTGAAGTCATGCTGGAAGCATGAATCCCAGCGACGCTCACGTTCGATGGTGTCGGGATCGAGCGATGGCACATCGACGACCGAACTGCAGAAGCAGGTCGGGCACACGGCGGTGCAGTTGGCGCACGACAGGCAGCGTTGGGCAATCTCATCCCAGCGGGGACTGCGGAGCTGGGCGAGCAGCCCCTCGCGGAGTCCCGCCGTCGCCAGGGTCCGTCCCATCTGCTCGCGGGCCTGAGCGCGACCTGCCGCCGCGGAGTCGGCCTCATCGTTTCCGGCCAGTTGCAGATCCAACGGTTCGATCAGATCGCGCCCCCGAGGCGTGCCAATTCGCACAACAAACCCGTGGTCGATTTCGGTGAGCGCCAGATCGAACCCGGGCCCACACTCGGGGCCGGTCCCCATCGAGGCGCAGAAACAGGTGGCGGCGGCCTGGGTGCATTCGATGGCAATGAGCAGTGCCCCGGCCCGGCGAGCAGCGTACCCGGGGTCACACTGCCCCTCTTGCAGAAACACGCGATCCTGCACGCCAATCGCCGCCAGCTCGCAGCCGCGGACGCCAAGAAAGGCCTGCTTGGGGGCGGGGAGTCGCGACTCCTGAAAGGTCCAGACCCCGGCCTGGCGCTGGCCAGTCACGAGGGTTTCGACGGGAGGGAAGAGATAACGCTTCCAGGAGTGGGGACCCACGGTGAAGCCAAAGCAGCGGTCATCGGCCCGACGTTCGAGGCGATAGCGGCCGGCTTCCTGCACCTCGGTCCAGCCGACGGGGAGGTCCGCGACCTCGCGAATTGGCCCGTAGACGATGGCACCACTGTCGACGGTCGGCCCCAGCAGTTCAAAGCCGGCGTGGATGATCGCGTCGAGGAAATGTTGCAGCCGCGCGCGCGGCAGCCACCGGGTGGAGTCGGCGAGAGGCGGGCCGGCGGAGGGGGGATCGACGAGCGGCAAGGGAATGGGCGTGCTGGCCTCGGTCACAGGACCGCTCCCGGAAGAATGGCTGACTGAGCGGCGCCACCGTAGAGATCGAGCAGTTGCAGCCGGGTGGCGGTCAACCGGGCGGCGACGGCGCGCAGCACCCCTTGGGAGAGCTGGTAGCCCAACTGCGGATTGGCGCCACACGCCTCGCGGAGCGGGAGTGCTGGAAGCCAGAGGACGGAAGTGGGTTGGAGGGCGCGGGCCGAGGCCATCGAGTGGCTCGCTTCCAGCAGTCCCGACCAGCCGAGCAGTTCGCCCGGACCAACAGTCAGGAGCGGCACCGCCCCACGGTTGGGGACATGCAGTTCGATGGATACAAGGCCGGTGAGGGGGAAGGCAATCCCGAACGGGGTCTCGCCCTGCCGCAACAGCCACTCATCCGCAGCATAAGCGCGGGGCTGGGCGAGACGGGCGAGGGTCTCAAGCCCGGACGGTCCGCAGTCCCGGGTGACAGGATGTGCCGCGAGCAGGGTCAGCGGATCTGATTCAGACGCGTTGGTCATCAGCGGCAGCCCCCGGCGCGAGAGTGACTCGTCCCGTAACTCGACGACCGGCGCCACGCTGTGTCGCAGCCAGTGGAGTCGCCCAAGACCGGTCCCATCCGAACATCGATCCCCTGGAGACAGACTGCGGGCAGCCCCGGACCAACCTTGCAGGGGGAGCCCCGGAGATTCATCCCCAGCGAATCATCCCCCCGAGAGTCATCCCCGATGGATCACGTCGGGCCCCTCTTGCCCGGCGGTCTTCTCATAATACCCGTCGCCCGCCTTGCGGTATTGGGTGAATCCCTTGGATTCCAGACTCTTGGGAGCCAGCAAATGCCCTTTGCCCACACTATGAGATACAGCGGAGATCACCCGATGACAGGCCTGGCCGCAGTCGGGACAGGTGGCCAGGGGGGCCGCCCCCATCGACTGCATCACCTCAAAATGGCCGGGGCACTTGTCGCACTGACCGCTGTCGGGGCTGTATTCGTAGATCGGCATGGGCGGGCTGCTGAGGGCTGTGCGGGGAACAGGAGGGCCAGCCTAACCAACGCACTTGCGGCAATGGCCCCGGACCAGGATCTCGGTGATTCGCCCCACCGCTTCGGCTTTCTGCTTCAGGCGCGGCGAAACGAGTGCGTCGGGCAGGCAGGTGACGCTGCCACAGTCCACACACAGGAAGTGCGGGTGCCCTCCCCCATGCGAGTGCTTTTCGTCGCGCAGCTCGAACCGCCAGACGTGATCGCCCAACTCCGAGCGACTGAGCAGGCCCGCTTCAGTCAGGTCGTTGAGATTGCGAAAGACGGTCGCCTTGTCGAGCCCCAGCGGGCTCATTTCCGCCGCGACCTCGGCATGCGAGAGGGGGCGGGTCGCCTTGCGCAGAAACTGGATCACCGCGAGGCGCGCAGAGGTGGAGCGCAGTCCCGCTTTCCGAAGCGTTTCCTGAACCTCAGCCAAGTTGCCAGTCTTCGCAGGTGCCGCCATCTCACACCGTTTCCCGACAGGAGACGAAACGAGTTCAATGCGCTGAGATTACACGAAACCGCGGGACTTGAGAATATTCAATTGACTGATCAAGTACTCAGATTTGCCCCCGATCCCACCCCTGTCACAGCAGTCCCGGGCTTGCAACCGCTCACCGGCCTGTCGAGACTTCCCCCATCCCCTGTTCCCCCTGGAAGATCCCCCTCCATGCCTGCTGAGCGTCCCGTGCGTCTGGGGGTTGTCGGCCTGGGCCGATTTGGTCGGCTCCACGCCCAGACAATCCAACATCTGTCCGAGGGTCAGCTGACTGCCCTGGTCACCCGCAGGCCTGAGGCACTGGCGGCGGTGGAAGCCGATTTTCCCGGGGTCCCGGCGTTCTGCGACCTCGAACAGGCGGTGACGTCGGGGGCCGCCGAGGCCTGGATCGTGGCCTGCAGCACCAGTGATCACGTCCCGGTGACGCGGCGACTGCTGCAGGCGGGAGCAACGGTGCTGCTGGAAAAGCCGATCGCCAATCAACTTGGGGAAGCGCAGACCCTGGAGCCCTGCGTGGCGGCCGACTCGCGGAACCTCATGCTGGGGCATGTGGTGCTGTTCAACAGCGAATTCCGACAGTTGTGCCGCGAAGTCTCGACTTTGTCTCCCATCCAATACCTCACTGCGGCCCGTCATCGGCCCGACAGCATCCCCCGTCAATTCCCCGGGGAAAATCCGCTGATCGCGACGATGGTGCACGACCTGTACCTGGTGCGGGCCCTGCTGGACTCGGCCGAACCGGTGGGCTGGCAAGCCCGGTACCATCGGAACCAGGACGGACAACTGGACCTGGCGACCGCACGCCTCGAGTTCCCCGGGGGCAGGCTGGCTGACCTCGTCGCGTCTTACCTGGCCCCCAGTGGCATGGCCCCCCGGGGATTCGATCGGCTGGAGGTCTTCGGCAGTGGCTGGGCTGCGCGACTGGAACCGAACCCCCGTCCGCTGCAACTCTGGGACACTCGCGCCCGGTGGCCACTGGCGCTGGAGATTCAGACCTCCCCCGACTTCGCCACGGGCATGCTCGCCGAGGAACTGCGCTGTTTCTGCCGGGTGGTCCGCGGTTCTCAGTCTGTCCCGGCGGGGGCGACCTACGCCGATGGGCTGGCAATTCAGCGGTGGATGGAATGGTTGGCCGAGGACGCGGCAAACGCCGAGGCACTCCCCAAGCCGACGAACGCCCACGACTGACCCAACGGTCACCGGTGAGGGCTCTAAGGCAGCAGCCTGCGGGGGCGACCTGCGGTTGCGGCCATGTGGGTGGGCGGAAGTTTCGGGCAGTCCCCGGCGATTTGCCAAGGCTTTGGCCCCTGCCTGCCGAGCCGCAAATCCTCGAGAATCACCGTCCATCCGCGATGGCCGGTCGAGGGCTGAAGCAGAGCATTCGAAGCCCGAGGCGCAGAGAGCCGCCGCAGACTTGAGGCGCGAGCAGTCGCAGAGGCCGAAATGAACCACTTGAACACCAGCGAGATTGGGGATCGAAGTGGATTTTTCGTGCGAGAAGACTAGAAAACTACTAACTCGGGACGTGGTTGTGGGTGTCCCGATTTCCACCTTGTCATCCATCAGACTGACCATGTCCAAGAAGCAGCTTGCTTTCCGGGGGGCTTTATTCGGCCTGAGTTCGCTGGTCCTGTTGTGGGGCTGTGAATCGGCACCTCCCCCTCCCCCGAAAAAGGCTCTGCCGCCCGGGGGCCTGACGGCACAGGGCGTGCCGCGAAACACGCATTCGATCTCGGCCAACGCCGTCGACGATGATGGGAACGAAATCGTCACCCCGACCACGGAGCCCACGGTCGCCGAAGAAAAGCCGATGCCCGCGGAGCCGAAGGAAGTCGCTGCGGAACCCGCGGCGAAGGCCGAGACCAAGACAATCCTGCTGGGCTCTCCCGAATTGACCTCGGGAATTCCGGGCGAGGGCCCAGTGACTTTGGCCCAGGCGGAAGAGTGGCTGAAGAACCCGGACGTGCACACCGTGCTGACCCCGGAACTCCCCCTGGGTCTGTCGCTGGGGAAAATCCCCGCGGATGTGCTCGCCAACAACCCGCTGACGAAGGCCAAGATCGAACTTGGCCGACAGCTGTACTTCGACACCCGGCTCTCATCGGACAACACCATCAGCTGTGCGAGCTGCCACAATCCGGCCGAGGGATACGCCGCCCACACGCAATTCGGAGTCGGTGTGAAGGGGCAGCAAGGGGGTCGGAATTCCCCTGTCAGCTATAACCGCATTCTCAGCCACGCCCAGTTCTGGGATGGTCGGGCGGGGTCGCTGGAGGAACAGGCCATTGGGCCGATCGCCAATCCCATCGAGATGGGCAACACCCACGCCGCGGCTGTGGAGACGCTGAAGGCGAACCCGGTCTATGCGGCGCAATTTGCCGCTGTGTTCCCGGAAGAAGGGGTGCAGATCTCGACGGTGGGCAAGGCGATCGCGGCGTTCGAGCGAGTGCTGGTCACTGGGCCGGCTCCGTACGACTACCACGAACGGCTCACCCCCTTCGCGAAACTGACCGAGGAAGACTTCGCTGATGACCCCGACTTGAAGAAGGAGTTCGAAGAGAAGCAGGCGGCGGCGGAAGCGCATCCCATGTCTGAGAGCGCCAAGCGAGGCCAGGCGCTCTTCTTCAGCGAGCGGGTGAACTGTGCCCACTGTCACGTGGGGGCAAACTTCGCTGACGAGCTGTACCACAACCTGGGAATCGGCATGGACAAGCCGGAACCGGACCTGGGACGGTTTGTGGTCACCAAGGTCGACAAGGATCGCGGGGCGTTCAAGACCCCGACGATTCGCAACGTGGCGCAGACGGCTCCCTACATGCATGACGGGAGCCTGAAGACGCTCCTCGAAGTGGTGGAGCATTACAACAAGGGGGGCACTCCCAACTCGCACCTGAGCCCCAAGGTCACGAAGCTGAACCTGACCGAGCAGGAAAAGCTCGACCTGGTCGCCTTCATGGAAGCGGTGACGGGAGATTTCCCGCCCGTGCAGACAGGTCGGCTGCCTGAGTAGCGCGGCCTGCGAGCGGCTGATCGACAGCCCAATCAGACCAACATGGATCAACCGGCCCCGGGCATTTGCCCGGGGCCGGTTGTGTTTCCAGGCCGCCGTGGTGTGTCACCAAGGCTCGTGAAGAGTGCGAGCGGGCATTTGCCCGGAAACAAGCTGCGGCAAAAGAGACGCTCCCGTTTGCAGCCGGTCAGCTGGGGGACGGCAAACCGGGGCCTACTCGGTGCCACGAAAGTGCCGGTCGAGAGCTTTCTGCGCGGGACGGAAGCGGGGGTTCAATTCCAGGCACTTCTGATAGGTCGACTTGGCATCGGCAAGGTCGCCGTGCAGCCGGAGCGTCTCGGC
>CAIUHT010000514.1 GCA_903898975.1 uncultured Planctomycetaceae bacterium | reverse complement strand
GGCCCAGGTGGGCGCCGCAGTCGGGACAGTGCACCTCGGTGCGCACGCCCAGCCAGAGCGAGCGGTCTTCCTGGGTGGCCACGGTCTGCGGGCTCAGCGGCCTGAAGAAACTGGGCCAACCCGAGCCCGACTCGTACTGGGGCCAGACCAGCGGGCAGGTCGACCGGCGTCGGCCCAACCTGCTGAAGCTCTCGGCCCGGGCGACACAAGTCGCCGACCGACTGCGCCAGCAGCTCGACCAGGGGGCCACCCCCAGTGCAGACGAACTGGCGTTGTACGACGGACTGGTGACCTATCTCCTCTTCTACGACCTCTACCCCTGTTGGGGGCCCGGGGGGGAGGGGCTGGGCGATGCGAATGGTTCCACCGACGCCCGCGCGTGGCGCGTCTTTGAAGACCGCTTCCAGCATTGGCACCACCGGGCGGGTCGGGATTTTCCCTCGATCGCCGAGCGGGTCCGGCTGTTCGAGCTGTTCCACCAGGTCTATCGGGCGTTCTTTCAGATCTTCAACTGCGTGGTGGGGCAGTCGCAGCCCGCCGCCGCCTTGCGGGCCCGGATCTGGCAATCGATCTTCACGCACGACTTTCAGCGTTATCGCCGGGGGCTGGGAGCGGTGCTCGACCAGGTTACCACGCTGGTGACGGGTCCCAGTGGCAGCGGCAAAGAACTGGTGGCCCGGGCGATTGGCCTCTCTCGGCCCATTCCGTTCGACACCACCCACCGCCGGTTCGCCGCCCGACCGGAAGAGCTGTATCGGGCCGTCAACATCTCGGCTCTCGCGCGGGGAGTGGTCGAGTCGGAACTCTTCGGCCATGCCCGCGGCGCGTTCACGGGGGCCACGGGGGCCCGGGTGGGCTGGCTGGAGACCTGTGGACCCCACGGGGCCCTGTTGCTCGACGAGATTGGAGAGCTGGACGCGACCACGCAGGTCAAGCTGCTGCGGGTGCTGCAGAACCGACAGTTCCAGCGCCTGGGAGAGACACAGGACCGCGAGTTCCAGGGCAAGATCATCGTGGCGACCAATCGCGACCTGAGGCGGGAGATTGCCCAGGGGCGGTTCCGGGAAGACCTCTACTACCGGCTCTGCGCCGATGTGGTGGAGACCCCCTCGCTGGCCACCCAGTTGCGCGACAACCCTGCCGTGCTGGAACAGTTGGCCGAGCACCTGGCCCGCCGACTGGTCCCGGGGGAGGCCCGACCACTGGCCGACGAAGTGGTCGCGTTCGTCCGGCGGGAGATCCCGCGCGACTATCCCTGGCCGGGAAACATCCGCGAGCTGGAGCAGTGTGTGCGGAACGTGCTGATCTGTGGGCGATATGTTCCCCAACCAGCGGGCCAGGCCCAACCAGCCGGGAACTGGCCCCCCGAAATCGAGGCGGTCGCCCGCGAGTTCGCGGGGTTGGAACTGACCGCCGACGAATTGCTGCGGCGTTACTGTCAGCACGCCTATCGCCAGACGGGGAGCTTCGAGCGGGCCGCCCGTCTGCTGCAGCTGGATCGACGCACAGTCCGGGCGAAGGTCGATCGTCCCGAGGGGGACGCCACCCCGTAGCGGGAGCGCCCGGCCGAGAGCGCAGCGGATTGGCTCACAACCTCTTCGGACCGTCCCGCCTCCGCTCTCGCGCGTGTTTTCGAGCGGCAGGGGAATCGCGGGGAAGGTTCACACGGTCCCTGGACCTGCGAAGGCGACGAGGTGGCCCTCGAGACGTCCTCAGGGTTGCCGGGAGTCGGGGCGGGCCGGTGGCGGCAGAGCTTGGCCAGTGGCCGGACCGCGGAGCGCGACGTCGATCTCTTTGAGCAGATCGCGGCGGGCTCGCAGCAGGTCGCGAAGGTTACCCTTGGGGGTGTCCTGGGGCTCGGTCTCGGGAAACAGTTCCCGCAGAGAGTCGCGTCGACGTTCGAGCAGTTCCCGCGCCTCGGGGCCGTGGTCGAGTTGTCCCAGGGTCCGCCAGGCGTCCAATTCGACCCGCACCTGGGGATTGGGATAAGCGAGGTCCCCCGCGAGCGATTCGAGCGATCGTCGTTTTACGCGACCCAGGCGGGACCAGTCGGCCAGCCACTCGCGCACCACCTGTTGCCGGCCGGCCTGGTCGCCCCCCGCGCGTTCCAGCAGAGGACAGAGCCGGCGGCGGACGGTCTCGTCTCCTGTGTCCCAGGCCAGTCGCGCCAGTTCGACTTCCCGGCCAGCGCGGGTCGCGGCGTGCCACAGCGCCTCCAGCACAAACGCCTGCATCGGCGACTCGACCGCGTTGGGCTCGAGATACCGCAACAGCGGTTCGAGCGGGGCATACGCCTCGGGCTCGATCGCGGCCAGGGCCGCCGCCGCCTGCTGCCTCACCCGCTGCCCGGGACTCGCCGGAATGCCAACCTTCAACAGCCGGCTGGCGCCATCCTCGAGCTCGCCACCGTCGGAGCTTTCCGGGACGGCGGCGCCCCCGCGTAGCTGGC
>CAIUHT010000513.1 GCA_903898975.1 uncultured Planctomycetaceae bacterium | reverse complement strand
TGGCACTCTCAGTCTGGCAGTGATGGGCTGCTGACAGGACGGCGGGATGCGGCCAGACCGCGTTCCAACTCCTGTCAACCTGACCCGCGCAATCAAGCTGGGCTCACGGGCTGAAACCGATGGTGGTTTTGAGCTCTTCCGCCCAGTTCCCTCGATTTGCCAGGCTGCCCTGCGGGGCTTCGCACCCTGTGCGATCTTGACCGAGAGATGTGCCGCCAGCCTTTGATCTTGGGGAAGCGGTCGCGTGTGGTGGAGTTCGGTTTGTCTGACCCAGCAGAACGGTGTCGCCGCCGTGCTGGGTGGAGAGGGCCGCCTGCTGGTTTGTGTTCGTTCGAGGTGTGGTGATCCACGAGAATGTGCACCACAAGTTCGGGGCGGTGCAGGCTGAATCCGATGGCTGCGAGAGATCGAAGCACCGGCAGCAGCCAGATGGGCCCAGCCTGTGAGTCATCCCCGAGATTGAGTTCGGAGTGTGCCCTGTCCCCACCCAACCTGGGTGGGTTGCCATGGCGCGAAGCGTGTTTTGATTGAGTTCCGTGACCGGGTTCACCTGGGAGCCTGGTCGCGAAGCGTGCCCCAGTCGGGGTGACCCAAGCAAGGGTGATGAGCGATGCAGTGTGCCATGATGAGACTCCGCGGGTTGGGCCTTGCGGCTGTGCTGGCGGTCTATTGCCTGGTGGTTCCGGTCGCGGTCGTGCGCGCGGAAGATCCTCCGGCCGAGAAGGCCGCGGCTGAAGCTCACGCCGCCGGTGACCATGCCGCTGGCGATCATGCTGACGGGCATGCGGGGGCTGAGCACAAGGAACGCAGCCCCATCGAGTGGAAGTCCGATCTCGCGCTCTTCACGCTGATCACCTTCCTTGCCTTCCTGTTCGTGCTGAAAAAGCTCGCTTGGAAGCCGATGATCGAGGGACTCGACAAGCGGGAGGCCAAGATCTTCGGGGCTCTCTCGGAAGCCGAGGTCTCGCGCCAGAAGGCAGCCAAGCTGCTGGAGCAACATCAGCAGAAGCTTGACAAGGTGCAGGATCAGGTCCGGGAGATTCTCGCCGAGGCCCGGCGGGATGCCGAGACCACCAAGAATGACATCATCGCCACGGCTCAAAAAGAAGCCGAGGCGACCCGCAAGCGGGCGATTGTCGATATCGAGCGAGCTCGTGACGCCGCTCTCGACGACCTGTTCGATCACATGGAGAAGGCGGTTGGGCAGGCAACCCAGACCGTGGTGGGCCGATCGCTGACCGGGGCCGACCATGACCGCCTGATTCGCGAGTCGCTCGCCGAATTCACCAAGCAGCGCGGCTGATCGCCCCGCCGCCGCACTGCGAGCCTCGCCCGTCTCTTCCGTTCCATTCAGCCCCAGTCATGACCATGAGCGAACAAGTCGCCACCCACGCCGTCATCCCGACCGTGATGGACAGCCCCCAGGTGGGTGCCGTGGCGAAGATGTACGCCAAGTCGCTGCTGGACGCGGTCCCCGCCGACAAGCAGGCGGGTGTGCTGGAAGAGTTTGGGTCGCTGGTGCAGGAGGTGTTGCCGGCGAATCCGGAATTCGCCCGGCTGCTCTCATCGGCGGTGGTGGGGAAGGACGACAAGCTGAAGCTGATCAACAACGTGTTGGAGGGCCGGGCCAACCCGCTGTTTGTGAACTTCCTGCGGGTCCTGGCCCGGCATGAGCGGTTGGATCTGCTGGCCCCCATTCACCGGCAGGCGGTGCTGCAGCACGAGCTGCGGGCGGGGAAGCAGCGTGTGCAGGTGACGGTGGCGCGCGAGGTGTCGCCGGAGACCCGGCGGGCAATTGAAGAGAGCCTGGCGAAGGCTCTCCCCTTCACCCCGATTGTCGAGTTGACGGTCGATCCCGAACTGCTCGGCGGGATGAAGATTCGAGTGGAAGACACGGTTTACGACGGTTCATTGCGGACCCGGCTGAAGCAGTTGCGGCAGCAGGTCCAGCAGAGGAGCACCCATGAAATTCAGAGCGGACGAGATCGCTTCAGTCATCTCGAAAGAGATTGAAAGCTTCCAGGGCCAGATCGAGACGTCCGAGGTGGGGCGTGTGCTCGAGGTCGGCGACGGCATTGCGCGCGTCTACGGCCTGGCGGGAGCGATGGCGGGCGAGATGGTCGAGTTTCCGGGCGGAGTTCGCGGCCAGGTGTTCAACCTGGAAGAGAACTCGGTCGGTGTGATCATCCTGGGCGATTACCTCAAGATCGCCGAAGGGGATGAGGTCCGCACGACCGGCCAACTGCTGTCGGTCCCGGTGGGCGACGCCCTCGTCGGCCGCGTGATCGACCCCCTGGGCAACCCGCTCGACGGGAAGGGCCCGGTCATCACGACGCAGAGCCGGCCGCTCGAAACAATCGCCCCGGGCATCGCCGGTCGCCAGCCGGTGACCGAACCGCTGCAGACCGGCATCAAGGCGATCGACGCCATGACCCCGGTTGGTCGTGGCCAGCGGGAACTGATCATCGGTGACCGCAAGACCGGCAAGACCGCGATCTGCGTCGACACGATCATCAACCAGAAGGGGCAGGACGTCATCTGCGTCTACGTCGCCTGCGGACAGCGGGCCACCAGCGTGGCCAGCGTGATTGAAGCGCTGCGGGCCAATGGCGCGATGGACTACACCATCGTGGTGAGCGCCCCCTCGAGCGCCCCCGCTCCGCTGCAGTACATCGCCCCCTATGCCGGGGCGGCCATCTGCGAACATTTCATGTACCAGGGGAAGCACACCCTGGTGGTGTACGACGATCTCTCGAAGCAGGCGACCGCGTACCGGCAGCTGTCGCTGCTGATGCGGCGGCCTCCCGGACGTGAGGCGTATCCTGGTGACATTTTCTACTGCCACAGTCGCCTGCTGGAACGGTCGGTCAAGCTGAGCGACGAACTGGGTGGCGGGTCGATGACCGCGCTGCCTGTGATCGAGACCCTGCAGGGGGACGTGTCGGCGTACATCCCGACCAACGTGATTTCGATCACCGACGGGCAGATCTACCTCGAGCCAGACCTGTTCTTCGCCGGTGTGCGTCCC
>CAIUHT010000512.1 GCA_903898975.1 uncultured Planctomycetaceae bacterium | reverse complement strand
GACATCCAATCACGCATCGCCTCGTTGATGGCGTCACGAAGCGTGCGCGAGCCACTGGTCACCGGCCGCACTTCGGCTCCCATGGTCCGCATGATGAACACGTTGAGCTTCTGCCGCCGAATGTCTTCCTCGCCCATGAAGACCACGCAGGGGAGACCGAAGTGGGCGCAGGCAGTGGCGGTGGCGACTCCGTGCTGGCCAGCGCCAGTTTCGGCAATCACCCGCCCCTTCTTCATCCGCAGAGTCAACAGGGCCTGCCCCAGGGCGTTGTTGATCTTGTGAGCCCCGGTGTGGTTCAGGTCTTCCCGCTTCAGGTAGATGCGAGCCCCACCGCAGTGGGCGGTTAACCGCTTGGCAAAATACAGCGGGCTGGGGCGTCCCACGTAATGCTTGAACAACTCGTCGAGTTCGGCGTTGAAAGCAGGATCGCGGACTGCCAGCTCGTATTGCTCGGTCAGCTCCTCAAGGGCCGGCATGAGTGTTTCAGGCACGAACCGGCGGCCAAATTCGCCAAATCGCCCGGACGCGTCGGGTACCTGAGCCGAGGCACGGACCGGAGGAGTGGCGGTGGCGGGCGGGGGAGTCATGGTGGGGCTGGCTTGGGAAAAGGAGGGCGGGGCCGATGGTCTGGGGATTCCGAACTTCATTCTAGCAGCCCAGACCGGGGGTCAATAGCACTCCGCCCAGTAGTTGGCGACCAGCGACCGGACCGCTACTATGCCGCTTCGGGGTGGCAGATTGGCCCGCCAATCGCCTGCTTTCCCGCCCAATCCGGCGGTTTCAAGCAGCCCCTCCCGATCAAGTCGGTCGGGCAATTCGCCCGGTCGCCAGCTCCACTCGGGGCTGGTTTTCGGTTCGTCCCGGCCACTGGCCCGCTCAAGTCGTGGGGGTTGCGATCGCAAGTCGCCTCGCCCTTTGTCGCGGCAGGCTGTCTGGCTGTTCCCACTGTTCCATTGATTGAGGGCGGTCTCCGCAGGTCAGTCAACGTCTCTGTCCGCATCTTCTCCACACGAAAAGCCCCATGCAGATCATCCGTTACCGCGATTCCGCCGGAACCATTCACCTCGGTGCCCGACACGCTGGTGGCCAGGCCACCCGGCTGGAAGGGGAGTTGTTCGGCAACCTCCGTGATACCCGGGAACCGGCACAGGTCGCCAAACTGCTGGCGCCGCTCCAGCCCGCCGACATCGTCTGCATTGGACTCAATTACCGCAAACACGCCGAGGAGGGGGGACAGCCAATCCCCGAATATCCCGTGGTCTTCATGAAGACCAGCAGTGCCTGCCAGAATCCGGGCGATCCCATCGTGCTGCCCCGCCGGTTGCGAAGCGATGCCGTGGACTATGAATGCGAACTCGCCGTTGTCATCGGCAAGCCCTGCCACAATGTCTCCCGCGCCGACGCCCTGAACTACGTTCTGGGTTACACCTGCGCCAATGACGTTTCCGCCCGCGACTGGCAGATCAAGAAGGGGGGGAGCCAGTGGTGCCGGGGAAAGACCTTCGCCACCTTCTGCCCCCTCGGCCCGGCACTCGTCACCGCCGATGAGATTCCCAATCCGAACGCGTTGGGAATCAAGACCGTTCTCAATGGCCAGACCATGCAGGACTGGAACACGAACGACATGATTTTTGACGTCCCGACACTCATCGAGTTTCTGTCGGGAAGCACGCTGCTCTCCCCGGGCACAGTGATTCTCACCGGGACCCCACACGGGGTTGGTGGGGCCCGCAAGCCCCCCGTCTTTCTGCAGCCCGGAGATACCGTCACCATCGAAATCGAAAAGATCGGGTCACTCACCAATCCGGTGATTGAAGAGACCTGCTGACACAGAGCGTGGGGTTGCCGCCTCAGTCGAGCGGCACGCGCTGGACTGTTTCGTGATTTTGCGAGGTGATTCGATGCTTTTCGCAAAGCTCTCCTGTCGTCCGCTGCGCATGACGTGGCTGGCCCTGGGCCTGCTGTGGATGCTGATCGGGGCTGGGTCCGACCTCGCCTGGGGTCAGGCTGCTTCCCCTCCCATTCCTCCCGCTCTGGCGAAGTACATCGCCCGGCCGGAGCCGAGGTTCGAATGGAAAGTGACCAACCGGCTGGAAACGCCGTTCGGGAAGGTGCACCAGCTGCGACTGGTCTCGCAAGAGTGGCATGACCTGGTCTGGGAACATGACCTGCACGTGTATGTTCCCCCCGGAGCGAAACCCCAGGCGACGATGCTCTTGTGGAACCAGGGCGGCTCGGGGAGCGAAAAGAACATGCTCTTCGGAATCGAGATGGCTCGCCGGGTCGGGGCGCCCATCGCGTTTCTTTACCAGATTCCCAATCAGCCCCTGTTCGAAGGCAAGAAGGAAGATGCCCTGATCGCCGAAACGTTTGTGCGATACCTCGAGACGGGTGACGACAGCTGGCCCCTGTTGTTTCCGATGGTCAAGAGCCTCGTGAAAGCGATGGACGCGCTGCAGGCGCATGCCCAGGCCGAGTGGCAGCACGAGATCAAAAACTTCGTGGTCTCCGGAGCGTCAAAGCGGGGTTGGACAACCTGGCTGACCGGTGCTTCCGACCCACGGGTGAAGGCGATCGCCCCGCTCGTCATCGACACGCTCAACATGCGCGAGCAGGGGCCCTATCAGCTGAAGAGCTTTGGGGCGTACAGCGAGCAGGTGCATGACTACACCGAGCGAAAGCTTCTCCCCATGCCCGACACCCCCCGGGCAAGGGCCCTGTGGACCATGGTCGATCCGTGGGTCTACCGCGAGAAGCTGAAGCTGCCCAAGTTCATTTTGAACGGGGCGAACGATCCGTACTGGACCACCGACGCTCTGAATCTCTACTGGAATGATCTGCCGGGCGAAAAGTGGGTGCTGTACGTCCCGAATGCCGGGCACGGTCTCGAACAGAACTTCGCCGACGGTTCGAAGAATCGCGATCGGGCCTTAAACGGGCTGGCTGCCTTCACCCGCCACATGATTCGCGACAACCCGCTCCCGACAGTCGAGTGGAAGCACTCGGACGACAAGTCGACCGCCCGCCTGGTCATCTCGTGCAATCCCGCCCCACGCGGGGCACGCGTGTGGGTTGCCCGTGCGGGCACCCGCGATTTCCGGCAGGCGGCCTGGAAGGACACCACCGCCGTCATTGAGGAGAACCAGGTGCAGATTTCCGTCGCCCCCAGTGCGACCGAGGTGACCGCCCTGTTTGGCGAGGTCGACTTCGAGATTGACGGCCTGGTGCACCAGTTCTCGACGCAGATGCGCATTCTCGACAAGCAGCCGTAACGGGAGCCCTCGGTCGGCCCCTGCGTCGCGCTCGACGCGGCACTCAATTCTGGTCAGCAACAGAGGCCAACCAACCGGCTATTCGGTCACCCGGCCAGCCACTCGAGCGCTGAGAAGGCCCGGCTGACTCATCCGTGTACTCATTCCCCGTTCCCCAGATGCGTGTCGGCGTGCGGGTGAATACCAATCAAAAACCCACCCCGGTTGCGGGGTGGGTTTTGGATTGGGTCCAATGAGTTCGGTGACACCGTGCCCCGGCTTCGCCCCCTGCAAGTCGGCCGACCTGCGGCCAGGTGGCCCGCTTGGGCCACCGGCGTTTCAGGCCCGGGCGGCAATTAGACGTCGCACAACTCGATCGCCTGCTTCAGCCCTGCCCGCGGGTCGCGGGTGGGAATGAATTCGTGGCCCACGTAGCCTTTGTATCCCAGCGAGACCAGCTTCCGCAGAATCGGTGGGAAGTTGATCTCCTGGTCCTGGTCCAGTTCGCAGCGGCCTGGATTGCCCGCAGTGTGAATGTGGCCAATCACATCCCGGCACGCCTCCAGTCGGCGGATGACGTCGCCATTCATTACCTGCACGTGGTAGATGTCGAACAGCAACCGCACGCGCGGCGAACCCACCCGCCGGACGATGTTCGCCACGTAGTCGATGTCGTCCCCCTGGTAACCCGGATGCCCCTTCATCGGGTGCGAGTCGTCGCGGGTATTCAGGTGTTCGAGGCAGACGGTGACTCCCTTTTTCTCGGCGTATTGGGCCAGTTGCTTCAGCCCCGCGACGCAGTTGTCGGCCCCCTCGGCCGCCGAGATCTCCCCACTGTTGGGATTGTCGGCATCGCGCCACTTGTAGCCCGTGAAGGCGATCACGCTGGGAAAGCCATACTTCGCGCACTCGTCGATCGTCTTCTGCGTGGTGGCAATGACTTCGGCCTGGTAGGCGGGGTTGTTAAGCCCCCGCATGAACGGGGCTCCCGGCATGCCGTTCGCCGCGAGGGCGCATGTCAGCCCATGCTTCTTGAGCGTCTCGAACGCCTCGGGGCCGACAATCTCGACCGACTTGGCCCCCAGCTCTTTCGAGATGGCGCAGGTCTGGTCGAGGTCCCAATGCTCCCCAGCGACATTAAAACACCAATGCACGACGGAATGTTGAATGCGACCCTTGAGTGCGGCAGCCACGTGACAGGTTCCCGGAACAGAGGGAGAAACGGACAGGTTGAACACGATCCCGGGACGGGCTGAACCATACCCCACCCCGCAGAATCGCGAGTGTACCGCAATAGTCTGCGGGCTGCATGCGACCATCCCGCGGCAGCCCCGCCAGGCGAGCTTCACGGGACCATCTCAAAGGGGCGGCCCCAAGGCCGCCCCCCTGCGGGGGCTCCGCCTTAAGACTTGTGTGAAGGGGCCCTCGCCTGAGGTCCCTCCTTCGATCGAATCTCTGGCCCACCGGGGCAGGCGGCAGAACCTCAGCCACCCAGGCCGCTTACTTCGTCTTCGCCGGGGCTCGCGCGTCGAGACAGACAATCTCCCGATCATCCCGCAGGAACAATCGGCCTCCCGCCAGCGACGGTGCCTGACGGGTCTTGCCCACCACCGACATCCGCCCCAGTTCCTGGAACTCGGCGGGATTCGCGGCGACCACAACCAGCTCGCCCGTGAGCGTCGAGCAGAAGAGCTTGCCATCGGCGGCGATCAGGTTCCCCTTGCCGAACCGCAGTTGCTGCCACTTCCGCGTACCGGTCTGGGCATCCACACAGGTCAGGTGGGTGACCGGACCGGCATTCCCCACGTTGTCGAAGCCGAACAGCACATCACCCAGCAGAATCGACGTCTGCCACTCGTTTCGCAGCGTGCTCT
>CAIUHT010000511.1 GCA_903898975.1 uncultured Planctomycetaceae bacterium | reverse complement strand
CTCGCCAGGTCGGTCCCGTTCGGTTCACGCCCCGCAAGCAACTTGAAAACCGGGTCGGTCCGCCGCGTCTAGTGATCATTCTGGTCTTCGTAATCAGCGATGATGCCGATGATTCGTTGGCGGGACATCACCAATCGCGACTGGACCGCCGATCTGGCAAGTCGAGGATCGTCCAGCGCGTCGGCGAATTGTTCGGTCAATCGAATCCGTTCGTCGAACTGCCGAATCGGCAGAAGCCCAGCGTCGGACGTCAGTGGCGATGCCAAAAGTTCCAATTCGATTGGCTTCGAGCCCAGGAAATCGAAAGCCAACCCGCCGACAGCGTGTGAACTCATCCCAAGCCTCCGTGATCTATCATAAATGGTTGTCCCACAGCCGCTTACACGAACTCAAATGACTGATTGTTGGGAGGTTGGTGAATCATCCGGGTCAGTAGCCCGAAGTTGAGTCAGGCCAGCAGTTCCTCGACCACCCTGGCTCCAGTCACCTCCGGGTCGGTCAGACGCTCTGGCCGTCCCGCGTGCACAAATGCGAGCCGGGTATGATCGATGCCCAGTTGATTGAGGATCGTGGCATGTAAATCGGGGACACCCACTCGATTCAGGACCGAGCGATATCCAAATTCATCGGTTTCGCCGTGGATGTGGCCCGCCCGAAAGCCGCCCCCAGCCAGTAACAAACTGAAGGCGTGTCGGTTGTGATCCCGTCCATCGCTCCCCTCCGTGATGGGAAGTCGTCCGAACTCACCCGTCCAGAGGACGATCACATCCTCAAGCAAGCCCCGCTGCTTGAGATCGAAAATCAATGCCGCACTTGGCTGATCGACCCTGCCACAGATGCTCTTGAGCCCAGACTGCAGGTTGGCGTGAGTGTCCCAAGGCTGAAATGACGGATCGAGGGGCGGAAAGATCTGCACGAAACGGACTCCCGCCTCCACCAGTCGCCGGGCCATCAGGCACCGCGCTCCGTAACCGGCAGTGGCGGGTTGATCGAGGCCATAGAGCTCGCGAGTCGCCACCGTTTCCTGCGACAGATCGAGCAATCGGGTTGCCGTCAGCTGCATCCGGGCGGCCAGCTCAAACCCCTGAATGCGCGCGTCCAACTCCGACTCCCCCGGATGCCGGTCACGGTGAAAGCGGTTCAACTCCGCCAGCAGTCGCCGCGACCGCTCCGCCTGATTTTCTTGCCTCGGGCGGGCCGGTTGCAGGTGCAGCACGGGCGAGCCCGAGGCGTTGAATTCTGTTCCCTGGTACACCGCTGGAAGCCATCCGCTTGACCAGACCATCTTTCCCGACGTGTTGTACCCCGCCGGGTCGCGCAGCACGATGTAGCCTGGCAAGTCTTGATTCTCTGTTCCCAGGGCATAGCCGATCCATGAACCGACCGCCGGACGCCCCGCAAACGTCTTTCCCGTCTGCAGCATATTTAATGCAAATGGATGATTATTGTTGCCCGTATACATCGATCGCACGAGGCACAAATCGTCTGCGACTCCCCCCAGTCGCGGGATCAATTCCGAGAACTCCATTCCCGACTGTCCGTATTTCTGGAACCTGAATGGGCTTCCCAGCAGCACGTTCTTGTTTCCCAGCTGAAAAGTCTCCACCTGCCCGGGATGCGGCTCACCGCTCCGTTTCGTCAGTTCCGGCTTGGGATCGAACAGGTCCATCTGCGACGGGCCCCCGTTCTGGCACAGTTGAATCACCGCCCGGGCACGCGCCGGAAAATGCCCTCCCCTCGGTGCCATGGGATTCCCACTTGCCGTCGACCCAGATCCCAATGAGGGCGTTCCGGGGCTGGCCAGCAAGCCGGCATCTCCCAACACCCCAGCCAGGGCCAGGGTTCCAAAACCAGCCCCCAAAGACTGCAACCAGTCACGCCGTGAAATCGGCAGCATGAGTCTACTCGATGTACAGGAATTCGCTGGAAGACAGCAACATGTGGCAAAGGTCCGCCAGGGCCCGATGGGCCGCGAGTTCATCATCCGCCCCTCCCGCCGAATGATCGCGTGCCTGCTGGACCAGGTACTCCAACACCAGGTCTCGCTCAGCACCGAGCGGAGCCCGGCTGTAAGCGACCTGAAAGGCCCGCTCAACCTGGGCAGAGATTTGGGAGCCTGTCTCCCGCCGCAGTCGCGCCGCAAACCGCTCCGACTGTGCCATGAGGAATTCGCTGTTCAGCAGTGCCAGCGACTGCAGAACCGTCGTGGAATTGGCCCGTTGCGTGCAGTTCACCGCCATGATCGGCGAATCAAAAATCTCCAGAAACTTCAGCGGGTAGACCCGCCGGGCGAACAAATACAGACTGCGGCGTTCCTGCCCCGCCGGTCCAGCTTTTGCCTCAGAGAGCCCATCGGAGGGCATCGAAATCTCTGTCGGTGCCCCACCAGTCGCACGATCCAGGTTATCGGCCGAGGCCAGCACAGCATCGCGCACCAACTCGGCTTCCAGACGTCGCAGATTCATCCGCCACACCAGCCGATTCGCGGGATCAATCTGCTCTCCATTCCCAAAGCTCCCCGGCCCGGAGCGATCCGACACCTGGCGATAGGCAGTCGAGAGCATGATCCGGCGGTGCAGGTGCCGAATGCTCCAGCCATGCTCGACAAAATCGACCGCCAGCCAGTCGAGCAATTCGGGATGTGTGGGAAGACTGCCCGAGCGGCCAAAGTTTCCCAGTGTCTCGACGATCCCACGTCCGAAGTGATGATGCCAGACGCGATTGACAAACACCCGCGCCGTCAGGGGGTGCTCCCGTGAAGTCAGCCAGCGGGCCAGTGCCAGTCTGCGCCCACTCGTGTCTCCCATGGGGTCCCCCCCCTGCCCTGCCCGCAGTTCGCCGGCCACCGAGATCATCGCCGGCACTGGCTGGAGAATTTCGGGAAATCCGGGCTGAACCAGCACCCCGTGGGATTTGGGGTTGCCCCGCCGATGCACTCGGCTCGCCGGTGGCCTTCCCACATCCCATAGCGCCTGAATCACTCCGTACGCCCGCTTCTGAGCCGCCAACTCTTCTCGCCGGGCCTTACCCCCCGTCAATTCCTGCCGCTCGTCGACGGTCAGCGCCACCTCCACATCGGCATCGCTGACCTGCAACGCCGAGTCCTGGTGTTTCAGCAATTCCTGCTGCACAGCGCTCCGCTTGTCGGCAACCAACTCCAATGCCTGCCGCACCTGTTGCTGAACCCCCTCGGGCAGCGACGCCAGCCGCTGCTCCCTGATCCGCTCCCGAACCGCCTGCCGCAGCGCTCCCTCCTGCTTGACCACCTCAGCGATCTGAGACTCCAGCTCAGCATTCCGGGCATCAATCGCAGCCCGCTCCCGGGGCGAAACGTCGGCCAGATATCGCTCTTTCGGCGGCTTCCACTCCTGCACGTTGAACGCTGGCTCGAAGCACGCCATCAACCGGTAGTAGTCCCGCTGTGGTAAGGGATCGTACTTGTGGTTGTGACACCGACAGCACTCCAGCGTCAGCCCCATGACGGCAGTCGACAGCATGTCGAGCGTCTCGTTCACGACCTCATATCGTTTCTCAACACCATACTGCGGAAAGTCGGTGTGGTCGTCCACCGTCCGCAGAAATCCGGTCGCCGTCAGCAGTTCCACGGTCTCGGGCGTGAACCGCTCCGCTTTCCGCCAGTCGACCAGTTCATCACCCGCCAGTTGCTCGATCAGGAACCGATCAAACGGCTTGTCAGAATTCCACGCCTGCACCACATAGTCGCGATATCGCCACAGGCCCTGGCTCGGGTAAATCGTGGACAGATCATTATCGAGCTTCCCATCGACATACCCCGCCGCATCCAGCCAGTGCCTGGCCCAGCGTTCTCCATAGTGGGGGGAATGCAGCAACCGCTCGATGAGCCTTTCATAGGCATCGACCGAACGATCCTGGACAAACTCCTCGACGGCCTCCGGCCTGGGTGGCAGCCCGGTCAAATCCAGGCTCGCGCGACGGATCAACACCCGCCGGTCCGCCTCGAGCGAGTATTCCAAACCCGCCGATTCCAATCGGCTCAGCAGGAAGGCATCCACCGGTGTGCGGACCGCCGACTCGTCTCGCACCGCAGGCGGCTTGACTCGACGGGGTGGCTGAAACGCCCAGAATTCTCGATCTTGG
>CAIUHT010000510.1 GCA_903898975.1 uncultured Planctomycetaceae bacterium | reverse complement strand
GCCGCCGGCGTGGCCGCGGGGGTGGCCGAGGTGGCGCGGGAACTGGGGGCAGACCGGGGGCGAGTGGTCACGATTCCTCGGGCGACGGGGGAGCAGAAGGCGGGCACGGAACGGGCGGGACAGAGTCGGGCGACGTCTGAGCCGACCCAGCCCGACACGACCAGCCCCCAGCGCTCGCCTGGCAACCTCACGCCCCGCCGGCTCGATTCGTCGGGTACCAGTCAACCAGGTTGGGCCACCCGCTTCGACTAGAGCACTGGCGGCTGCCACGGGCTGGGCGTGGATGAACGCTAATCCGAGTGCTCAGACAGGGACAGGCAGGGTCAGTGTGAGTGTCAGGGGCAAGGGCAAGAGCAAGGGCAAGAGCCCGGGCAAGCGTTTGGGCAGGGGCAGGGGCAGGGGCAGGGGCAGAATCAAACCAGGGGCCAAGGCCGCTGGGCGGAGTGGAACAGCGCATGTCTGACGCGGAAATCGTGATCAAGGGAGCCCGCGAGCACAATCTGCGGGGGGTCGACCTGGTGCTCCCCCGCAACCAGTTGATCGCCATGACCGGGGTGAGCGGCTCCGGAAAAAGTTCACTCGCGTTTGACACGCTGTATGCCGAGGGACAGCGGCGTTATGTCGAATCGCTGTCGAGCTACGCCCGGCAGTTCCTGGGGCAGATGCCCAAGCCCGAGGTCGATCTGATCAGCGGGCTCTCCCCGTCGATCTCGATCCAGCAAAAGACCAGTGGCCGGAATCCCCGCAGCACGGTGGGGACGATCACCGAGATTTATGACTATCTGCGGGTGCTGTTCGCACGGGTCGGCACCGGGCACTGTCCGCAGTGCGACCGCCCCATCACGGCGCAGACCTCCGAGCAGATCCTGGCGGTGTTGCTGCAGTACCCGGCGGGAACGCGGTACCTGGTGCTCGCCCCGCTGGTGCAGCGGCAGAAAGGGGAGTACCGCGACCTCTTCGCCGACCTGCTCAAGCAGGGCTACCTGCGGGCGCGGGTCGATGGACGCGTGGTCTCGCTGAATGAGAACCTGCAGCTGGACCGCAACATGCGGCACACCATCGAAGTGGTGATTGACCGCCTGGCGGCGGGAGGAGCGGGCCGGACGCGATTGGCCGAAGCGGTGACCGCGGCTCTGAAGCTGGGGCAAGGGAACCTGATTATCGCGGTGGAGGAGGAGCGAGCCGTCGCCGCCGACGAGAGCGACGAAGAGGGGACGCTCGCCAACGACGCGACCTTGAGCAGCCCGGGGGAGGAGACCGCGGAGGGGGAACTCGCAAGCGACGCAGCCGAATTGCATGCCCGCCCCGCCCGTCGGACTGCTGCTGGGCGGGGGCGAACTCCGCAGGCCGGTGCTGGTGGCCGCGGAGCGGGCGAGCGGGCCCTGGCGACCCGCCGGGTGCTGGTCGACCGGCTGTTCAGCGCGCGGTACGCGTGCACTGAGTGCGGCGTGAGCTACGAACCCCCCAGTCCCCAGCTGTTCAGCTTCAACAGCCCCCAGGGAATGTGTGTTGAATGCACAGGACTGGGGGTGCGGTACGACTTCGACCTGCAGAAGCTGATTCCGAACTCCGAACTCTCGCTGGTCAAGGGGGCGGTCGCGCTGCTGGGGCCGTTCAAAGAACTGGGACGCTGGCGTCGCCATCTGTTCGAGGGGGTGGGCCGGGCGCTCGAATTGGAACATGGGCTGAAGGAGGGGACAGTCCTCACCAAGCCCTGGGAGCAACTCCCCCCGGCGGTGCAGCGGCAATTGCTCCGGGGGACCGGTGACCGGAACATCACCTACTCCTGGCGGCACCGCGGTGGCGTGTGGAAGCACGGTGGCAAGTTCACGGGGATTCTCGCCGAGCTGCTCGAAGCGTATCGCAAGGCGAAGAACGCGATGCGCCGCCGGCAGATCGAGAAGTTTCTCGTCATGGCCGAATGCGACACGTGTGCGGGGGCCCGGCTCAATCGGCAGGCCTGCCACGTCCGCCTCACCTCGACCAGCTTCCGTCCCGACGAAGCGGCCGCCCCAACGGAAGTCGCCACGCAGCGAGGCACCCCGAAAAAGGGCAAACGCAGCCCGGCCGGGCGCGGCAAAGCGGCCAGTTCCACTCCGGTCGCGGCCCCCCAGGTGCTGCGAAAGTCGGGGGCGGAACCCGCGCCGTCAACAGCGGCGGTTTCCCTGTCGCTGCCCGGTGTCTGCGGGCTCACCATTGCCGAGGCGGCGCGATTCTTCGAGCGGCTCGAACTCGATGCCACCGCGCAGCAGATCGCCCAGGAGGCGCTCAAGGAGATCCGCGGGCGGCTGGGCTTCCTGCTCCGCTGCGGGCTCGACTACCTCACGCTTGATCGCACGGCACCCACGCTGTCGGGGGGCGAGAGCCAGCGCATTCGACTGGCCGGTCAGATTGGCTGCGGACTGGTGGGGGTCTTGTACATTCTCGACGAACCGTCGATCGGGCTGCATCCCCGGGACAACGACAAGCTGCTGGACAGCCTGCTCGATCTCCGCGACCAGGGCAACACCGTGATCGTGGTCGAGCACGACGAAGACACCATGCGGGCGGCCGACCACGTGGTCGACTTTGGCCCGGGCCCGGGAGTCCGGGGAGGCGAAGTGGTGGCGCAGGGCGACCTGGCCAGCGTCTGTGCCGAGCCTCGCAGCCTGACGGGGGCGTTCCTCGCGGGCCGGGAGCGAATTGAGATCCGCCCCCGTCGACCGCTCGATTCGAAACGCTGCCTGGAGATTCGCGGAGCGGCCCACAACAACCTCAAGGGGGTGAATGTCGGCATTCCCCTCGGGGCGTTTGTGTGCGTCACCGGGGTGAGCGGTTCGGGCAAGAGTTCACTGGTCAACGACATATTGTTCGAAGCGCTGAACCGCGACCTGAACGAGGGAGTGGGGAACCCGGGCCGGTACGAACAGCTGACGGGACTCGAACTGCTCGACAAGGCGATCGACATCGACCAGTCTCCGATTGGTCGAACCCCCCGCTCGAACCCGGCGACCTACGTCAAGCTGTTCGACCTGATCCGCGACCTGTATGCGCAGTTGCCCGAGGCGAAAATCCGCGGCTGGACCCCCGGACGGTTCAGCTTCAACGTCCCGCTGGGTCGCTGCGAGGCGTGCGAGGGGAATGGATCGACCCGGCTGGAAATGGACTTTCTCGCCGACGTCTGGCTTCCCTGCCCGGTCTGCAACGGCAACCGCTTCAAGCACGAAACGCTCGAGGTGCGGTTCAAGGGGAAGACGATTGCCGAGGTGCTCGACATGGATGTGCAGCAGGCGCTGCGGCACTTCGAGTCGATTGCCCCCATCGCCAAGCTGCTGCAGACGCTGCACGACGTGGGTCTGGACTACCTGAAGCTGGGGCAGCCTTCCCCCACGCTGTCGGGTGGAGAGGCGCAGCGGGTGAAGCTGGCGCGGGAACTGGGCAAGCGGTCCACGGGCAAGACCATCTACCTGCTCGATGAACCGACGACCGGACTGCACTTCGCCGACGTCCGCAAACTGCTCGAAGTGCTGCACGGCCTGGTCGACCTGGGCAACACGGTGCTGGTGGTCGAGCACAACCTCGATGTGATCAAGACCGCCGACTGGGTCATCGACATGGGCCCCGAGGGGGGAGCGGGGGGGGGCTGCGTGCTGGCCGCCGGCATTCCCGAGACCATCGCCGAATGTGCCGAGTCGCACACCGGGCGGGCCCTGCAGAAGCTGCTTGCGGCCCAGGGTGGCCCGGGGCGATCGCGACGGAGTGCGGCGCGCGATGTGGCCAGTCGTCCCCGGCGGACGACGCCGGTGTTCGACACCGCGCGGCCCATCGTGGTGCAGGGGGCCAGCCAGCACAACCTGCAGAATGTCGACCTCGAACTCCCCCGGCACCAGATGAGCGTCTTCTGCGGCCCCAGTGGCTCGGGCAAGACCTCGCTGGCGATGGACACCCTGTATGCCGAGGGCCAGCGCCGGTACGTCGAGTCGCTCTCGGCTTACGCCCGCCAGTTCCTGGGGCAGATGCCCAAGCCGCGGGTCGAGCATGTCAGCGGTCTCTCGCCCGCCATTGCCATCGAGCAGAAGACGGTCGGTTCAACCCCGCGGTCGACCGTGGGGACCGTCACGGAGATCTACGACTACCTGCGGATTCTGTTTGCCCGCCTGGGGCAGCCTTACTGCCCCCGCTGCGACATTCCCGTCTCCACCCAATCGACCGACCAGGTGGTGGCACAGTTGCTGGCGTTTCCCAAGGACACCCGCCTGCTGCTGCTGGCCCCCCAAGAGGTGGCGGTGGGAGACTCTTACGACAAACTCTGGGACCGACTGCGGTCGCAGGGCTATCGGCGGGTGCGGGTCAATGGGGAGACCTACACGCTCGATGAGCCCCCGGAACTCGACCGGCGGTCTCGGCATGTGGTCGAGATTGTGATCGACCGGGTCACGGTCGGGTCGGGAACCCGCAAGCGGTTCGCCGAGTCGGTCGAGCAGGCTCTCGACCAGGGCCAGGGCTGGCTCCGCGTGGCCCATGTCGATGACAGCCGGCCCGAGTCCAAGTGGCGTGTCGACAGTTACAGCCTGCATCGCGCCTGCACGCAGTGCGGCGACAGCTTCGACAACCTGACCCCCAACAAGTTCAGCTTCAACAGCGTGCTGGGCTGGTGCCCCACCTGCGAGGGGCTGGGGACCCAGCAGGGGACCGATCTTTCGGCACTCGTGGGAGATTCCACCCGCACGCTCGCTGACGGCGGAGTGACCGCGTGGCCCAATCCGCAGGAGAACCGGCTGTTCGGCCGGGTGCTGTCGGCGATCGCGCACGAGACCGGCCTGCCGCTCGATGTCCCGTTCGAGCGACTCGACGCCCGGCACAAGCGGATTGTGCTCTCGGGCCTGGGTGAGCGGTGGATCGCGGTCCCCGCCGACCCCCGCCCCACCTCGGAAGGGGGAGGCCCCGGGTTCCAGATCCAGTACCGGGGCCTGAACCCGGCCCTCGAGGAACTGGGGCACATCAACCATGCGTTTCATCAGCGACTGATCAACGTGGTGGGCGAGGTCCCCTGCCCGGCCTGCCAGGGAAGTCGGCTCAGGCCCGATGCGGCGGCGGTCCGGCTTGCCGACCGCACCCTGCAGGAGGTGACGCAGATGCCCCTGGACGAGGCGCTGCAATTCCTGAAGGGACTCAAGCTGAAGGCGGCGGAGAAACGGGTGGCCGCCGACCTGCTGAGGGAGGTCACGGGGCGACTGGGCTTCCTGGTCGAAGTGGGGCTCGACTACCTGACACTGGGGCGAGCCATGCCGACGCTGTCGGGGGGAGAGAGTCAGCGCATCCGGCTGGCGGGACAGGTGGGGCGGTCACTGACCGGCGTGCTGTACGTGCTCGATGAACCGACCATTGGCCTGCATCCGCGTGACAACGGACGCCTGCTGCAGGCGCTTCGCAGCCTGCGCGACCTGGGGAACACCGTGCTGCTGGTCGAGCACGACCGCGAGGTGCTGGCCGCCGCCGATCGCCTCTACGACTTCGGCCCCGGCGCGGGTCGCTTTGGCGGAACAGTGACCGCCCAGGGCCCGGCGAAACAACTGGAACGCAATCCCCTCTCGCTGACCGGGCAGTACCTGGGGGGGCAACAGCAGATTGCCGTCCCCACCGAACGGCGTCTGCCGGCGGGGACCAAGCCGGGCCAGGGGGCGACGCCCGGCGGGGGCTGGCTGGAACTGCTGGGGGCGTCGCATCACAACCTGAAGCGGGTCGATCTCCGCGTTCCGCTGGGAGCGCTCGTGTGCGTCACTGGCGTGAGTGGTTCGGGGAAGAGTTCGCTGGTCCAGGGAACGCTGGCGGCCGCCGTGGCGCGGAACCTCCACTTCCGCCGCGAGTCCCCGGGAAAGCACCGGGAACTGCGTGGGCTCAAGCAGATCGACAAGCTCATCGAGGTGAACCAGCAACCCCTGGGGAGCACGCCCGCGTCCAATCCGGCGACCTACACCGGGGTGTTCGACCTGATCCGCGAGGTCTATTCCGCGCTCCCCGAGTCGAAGATCCGCGGCTTTCGCGAAGGGCGATTCAGTTTCAATCGGCCCGGCGGGCGGTGCGAAGCGTGCGAGGGGAACGGCCAGAAGAAGATCGAGATGCACTTTCTGCCCGACGTCTGGGTCGAGTGCGACGAGTGCCGGGGGAAGCGGTTCAACCCCGACACCCTGGCGGTCCGTTACCGCGGGCAGTCGATTGCCGATGTGCTCGCGATGTCGATTGGCCAGGCACACGAGCTGTTCGAGAACATTCCCAAGATTCGGGCGATTCTCGCCACGCTGTGCGCGGTGGGGCTCGACTACCTCACGCTGGGGCAGTCGGCGGCGACACTCTCGGGGGGCGAGGCGCAGCGTGTCAAGCTGGCCGCTGAACTGGCCCGCCCCCAGACCGGCCGGACGCTCTACATCCTGGACGAACCGACGACCGGCCTGCACTTCGACGACATCCGCAAGCTGCTGAAGGTGCTGCACAGCCTGGTGGCGCAGAAGAACACG
>CAIUHT010000509.1 GCA_903898975.1 uncultured Planctomycetaceae bacterium | reverse complement strand
GCCGGGCGACGTTTCGTCGTTCCGACGGGTTTCAAGTTGATCGGGGATCGGGGATCGGGGATCGGGGATCGGGGATCGGGGGGCGGGGCGTGGGGTCTGTCGGTCTTTGCCTATCGGGGGTCGCCTCTTCCGTCTTCCCTCTTACGTCTTCCGGCTTGCCTCTTCCGTTTCGGGATTGGTCACTGGTCGTTGGTCACTGGTCGTTGGTCACTGGTCGTTGGTCACTGGTCGTTGGGAACTGGGCAGTGGGAACTGGGCAGTGGGAACTGGGCAGTGGGCGTTTAACGGTCGGATCCTGGCGTATGGTTTTCGACTTTCGACTTGCCGCTCTCGGCATCTGACGTTCGATTTTCAGCCCTGAATGCGGGTTGTGCTGGTTGGCCTCGATGGGCTGCCACGCTGGTCACTGCTGGTTGTCAGCGGCGGCGGGCGAGTTGCTTGCGATTGAGGTGCCGGCGGCGTTTCTCTTGTTTGCTCAGCCGTCGCGTTGGGTGGTCTGACGATGGTTGCCCCGCTCTCGCTGGCTCCCCGGCTCGCTGCGCTGTTGTTGCCGCATTGCCGTCTGTCGGCGTCTCGCCGTGGTCGCTGGTTGAGAGTTTTTCTGGGGTGGTGATCGTCGCGACCGGCGTTGTCGGAGTGGTCGCGGCTTGACTGTTCACAGTGCTGACATCGCTCATAGAGCTCACGGTGCGACTGCTCTCGGCCTGGTGGTCAACCGCTGGCTGGCTGCTGGTCGTGGTCGCGGTTGTGCGATCGCTGTTGGCCTGATGGCCGCTCGGTTGGTGGCCGCTGGTCGTGGTCGTGGCTGTGGGGTTGCTGACGGTGCTGATTGGTGGGGAGTGGGAGTTGGGTGTGTCGGCGGCTGGGCGGGGGCTTTCGGCACTGCCGCCTGTGGTCGCAGCTGTTTTGGCCTTGCTCGCTGCAAAACCTTGGCTGCGAATGTTGCTCACTCGAAGCAGAGAGACACGCGGATCTGATGCTTGGTCGGTGGCAGTCTGACCGCTGCGCGTCTTTGCCACTTCGTGGCCGCTCTCGGGATTGTTGACCTCGGCGTGGGAAGAGCCTGGCGGCAGTTCGCCGGGCTGGGCGGGGTGGAACTCGCTGATTGAATTCCCGGGTTGAGGGGAGGTCGGGCCGGGGTGTGTGGCATTTTCCTCTGGCTCGTGCGGATCGACTGGCGATCTGGCTGACTCGTCACTTGCGGCAATAGCCGGGTTGAGGCTTTTGGGAGAGCCTGATGCCGATGTTGTTGCAGTACCTGGTGTCACGCCCGGCTCAACGCCCAGTTCGAGGCTCGATTGAGGGGCGAACCAGTCGTTGCTGCCGGTGTGATGCCGGTGGGCTGGGCTTTCTGCGGTTTCGGTTGGTGCGGCTGTACCTTTTGCCCCTGAGGTTTTTGCTGACGGGTCTGGCCCTGTGGCAACTGGCCCTGTGTCACCCGGCTGAGTGTCCCCCGGCTGGGTGGTGCCGGGCTGGTTAGTCCCAGACAGCATCGCTGCTTCTGAGGAGCGGACGGGGGGAGTGCCGGGGAGCCACCAGGTCCAGGATTGCTCGCGTCCCACCCGGCTCATGCGGGAGATGATTTCCAATTGCTGCTTTGCCCGCTGGACTGTTCGCCAGCCCAGCCCGGCGCGGTCGGATTGCTGTCGCACCTGGAACGACGGCAGGGGGCCTTCACCCAGCAGGGCCTGCAGAAAGTCGCGGGCTTCTGCCACGGCACTGCGCTCTTCGCGCCGCCTGGCTTGAGCGGGGTCGTAGCCATGGTGCCGGGTGGAGCAATCGCGGGGTGGGCCCAGCCACTCCACGCGATGCTGCCGAAGGGTGAAGTCGAGCGTCGTCGAACGCTCGCAGTCGTTCAGCTTGAGCGGCACCAGCCGATGGGTCGGCTGGTTGTCGCCATCGTCGGGGTCCCCCTCCAGCGCGGGTTGTTCAATCGCCCAGATGGAGCGCAGGGAGTCGCCATAGACGGAGGACCCCAGGGCTCGCAAGTGCCGGCCTGGCCGGGGGACGTGGGCGTAGCTCTTGGTGACGAGGATCGCCGCCCCACTTGAGGCGGCGAGGACCTGCAGACGGGTCAGCAGACGGCGAATGATGGTGGGGGAGAATCGCGTCCCGGCCAGGCGATCGAACGAATCGAGGATGATCAGCTGGACCGCCGGGTTGAAATGGAGGTGATTGGCCAGCACTCCCAGGTCGCGTTCCAGCGAAAAGTTGCGGTTGAGGGAGACGTTGTCTTTGGTCTCTTCCTGCATGATCCGCAGGACGTGGACCCGGCTGGCGTCGGCTTCGAGCCGGGCGAGGCGTTCCTGCAGGACTTCGGGATGGGTTTCGAACCCGACAACCAATAACACCTCGGCGGGAGCGGGACGCGGGGCGTCTGGGGGGGCATCGGGGAGGGGGAGGCCAGCCGAGAGTCGGGCGGCGAGATCGCAAGCGAGGAACGATTTGCCCGAGAGCATGTCACCGGCGAGCAGGGTGACTTCCCCCCGGCGAATGCGCCCGGGCCAGATCCAGCGGGGATCGGCCTGGGGGTCCAGGGAGGAGGGAGGGGTGATCGGGGAGAGAGAGTGGAGGGGCCGGGTGACGGGGAGGGAGCGGAGGTCGAAGGGGCACTCCGTCAGAGGGGCGAGCCGGGTGGTGGAGTCGAAGTTGTCGAAGATGGGCAGGTGCGGTTCCGGGCGGCGCGTGCCAGTTTGTGAGGGGGTGGGAGGGTGTTCGAGGGGGGCGGAACCGGTGTGGTGGCCCGAGCCAGCGAACAGGTTGGCAGGAGCGAGAGAGACGGGGAGCGGGGCGTGGGCGTGAGCCCGGTGTTGGCGGCGATTGCGTTTCATGGGTCTGTCTCCCGATGGTTGCCAGTAGCACATTGAAGGTGTGTCCGTACATATATACGGTGCGCAGTGGTACATACAAGTGTTCAATCGGGAGATTTTTGGGATTTTTGGAAAGTTGGTGGTGGGAGGGGAAACGGCAGATTGTTGAAAAATCGCTGGGATAGCAGGGTTTTACCCTGGAAAATCAGGAATGTGTACGGGATGGCATCTATGGTGGTGCCCTACGGCTCAGAAGCCGGGCGGATCGGGGGCTGGTACGGATGCGAGGGGTGGGGGGGGGCGGGTAGAGCCGGGGGCAATACATGTGAGGTGGCCCGGAAGAGACTGAGTTTCCCGGACGCGAGCCTGAAGGGCTTGTTCTGGCAGCCCTCGGCGAAGGCCGGGGTCAAGCCCCTACAGGGCCGCGACGTTGTTTGGATGCTGACCCGGGGTTTCGCCCCGGGTTATTGGAGGCGGCGCTACAGGCCGCGGGCCTGTGGGAGTTGATTTGTGGGGGAGGCGTGCCGTCTTCGTCTGCGGCGGACTCTCCGCGATCGGCCTGCGGGAGCGGGATCCCGCCGGGCTGGGGAGCGGGGGGTTGATGACGCTGTGCGTTCGAACAACGCGTGTTCGGAGTGCGATTGAGTCTCAGCGCACCAAACCTGTCGGGGCGGGACCGGGCACGTGGATGAGCCAACTTGGAATTCGGCTGTTCCACCGACTTCCGATCCGGCGTGACCCCGGCAACCGATCCGCAGGGGGGGTGCGGGGCGTCTTGTGGATCGCGCTCGAATGCCCGCGTTCATGGTGGCAACTTGACGTTCCACCAAACCGCTGTGTTTCGCAGGCTATTCGGCCGAACTTTTGGGGCCGGGGCGTCGATTCCACCAGTCCCGCAGCCGGACTCTTGCCCGATAGACGTTGTCTTTAAGGAAGCGGGGGTGAAAGAGTCGGATGGCTTGGTCGTGCAGGTGCGCGACTCGACGTTGCCCTGCAGTGACCGGGCGGGGGGTGTCGTACTCGGTGACGTAGCCATAGTGCTTGAGCTCGGCTCCCGCGATCGCCTCGAAGGTTTCGCGGTCACGCGGCGACATCTTCTTTTTCCACTTGTCGAAATTGTCGGCCTTGAGTTCGCCGCGGATCTGGGCGGCCACGCGGTCGAGCATCTGCGGATCGCGGGGCTGGGCCTGCAGGAAGCTCATGACCTCTCGCAGTCGTTGCACCGGGTCGGTCATCAGGTCTTCGTAGCGGATGACCAGCTTGCGCTCGGCGGGAATCGTCTCGAGAAACTCGTGGCCATGGCGGGCCGTTTCTCCCCATTCCTCGGCGGCGGCGATGAGATTGTTGGGGCCGAAGTAGCGGGGAATGACCGACAGGGCCGTGTCACGTCCATCGCGGACCATGAGAATGTACTGGGCGGTGGGGAAGAGGGCCGCCAATTCCGGGAGGCGCACCATGTACTCGGGACTCTTGTCGCCCCAGCGTGTGGTTCCCTGGTGGTCGGCCATCAGTTCGAACAGGGCGTTGTAGATGCCCGCGATGGTGGGCTGCTGGACCCGGTCGACGATCTGTTCGAGAGTGGGGTGGAAGTCGTAAATCCTGGCGGCCCGTTCAAAGTAGCGCTCGGCGAGCATCCGGCGCACGGCTTCGCGGAGGACCGCTCGGTTCGAAAGATCGCCCCAGTCCTTGGACAAGCGGGCCAGCCGCAGCATGAACTGGCTTTCGTTCCCGAAGGCGACCGCACAGTACTTGCGGATCAAACCAGCGCAGATGCTGGTGCCCGAGCTGCCATGGCCGATGAGGAGAACGGGATCCCGGCGGGTGTGTTCGACCTCGAGGCCCTGCTGCTGCCGTTCCGCCTGGGTGGGGACGCGGGGAACGCGCGAGGCCCCCGGGTCCTTGTGGGAACCGGGCGAAGTCTTCTGCAGGCCACTCATCACACCCTCACTGGCTGGGGACCCCAACTTGGGGTTTGGGGAACACTGGGATTTAGCGGGTGGCGCGCCGCTGGAGGGGCTCTTGAGCCCGGCGCTCCTGGCAGGCGTGCGCGTCAGACCCGCATTGCTCCGGATTCTAGCAGTGCGGACGGATTGGTCTCAAGGAACGGCAGTCACCGAGATCGTGGTGGCTTCCTTTGAAAGACAGCGGTTTGTGTGGCTAGCGGAGCAGGATGGAGAACGCAGGGATGCGGACTTCGCTCGGGAGTGGAAGGGGGGACGCTGCTTAGCGACGAGGAGAATCGCGAGAGCCGGAAGTGGAGTGAGGTGTACAAGGAAAACAATCTCGAAATCGAGCTGGATCAGTCACAGCGCCCCTTCCCTGCCGGGATCACGTTGGCTGGCATGAGGGAGTCGGGCAGAGCTGGGGGGCTTGGGTGAAGGGCGAGCGAGGAGTCAGGCTCGTGAATCGGCAGTCGTTCAGGGACGATGCGTGACTCGGCAGGCAGCGAGAGAGGGGATGCTCATTGCCTTGACGATCTCTTAATGAATTTCGGGGGAAATCTACACGGGGGGGCGAGGGTGTTCCTCGCGATTTGCCGGGGCGACCGGCTTAACGAAATCTTCACCGTTAATTTATCAGCCTGCGGTGGAAGCGAGCACCCCGACCCGTAGAATGCTGCCACGCTGGTCGAAAAGACCTTGTTGAGTTGCGAGGCCTTGGCCTGAGAATGTCCAAGACGATTCGCGGCGCGACACGGTTGAAGCGAGGCGGAATACAAGTGCCGAAAAGTTCTGCCAGCTGACAAGGTGGCAGTTGGCAGATTCGAGTGGTGTCGGGGTGCAGACCGGGCCGAAAACCGCGGCTCCAGGGGCACCGGGGATCT
>CAIUHT010000508.1 GCA_903898975.1 uncultured Planctomycetaceae bacterium | reverse complement strand
TCAAGCCGCTCGACGCACTGCAGATCTATGCACTGAAAACATCGCCCGCCTTCGAAGCGGCCCTGTTCGCGGGGCTCCGGATGGCTGGGCCGGTGGACCAGTACGCCGAGATGATTCCGGCCTTCTGTCGGCACCTGGGAGTGGGCTTCCAGATTCTGAACGACCTGCAGGACTGGGAAGGGGACAATCACAACAAGCTGGTCGCCGGACAGGATGCCACGGCAGTCCGTCCGACCCTGCTGTTGGCGCTGGCGTTTGAAGCGGCCAATGACGCCCAGCGTGAGGAGTTGCAGCGTCTGATGTCGGGGGATGGCCCCGCCGCCTTGAGGCTGGGACGTTTGCGACGCGTGTTTGAAGCGTGTGGTGTGTTCGACAAGGCGGAGTCGCTGGTGGAGAAGTCTCGGGCCCGCGCCGAGGCCCTGGCCGATGAGGTCGAACCGTTACCACTCCGGCAGTTGCTGTACTTCCTGGTTGACATGGTGCTGGCCCCCGAATCGCAGGAGCCTCCGATGGCCCAGGTCGGGTTGCTGTCGCTGCCCGTGGTGGCCTCCTGATGCCAGGGACCGACGAGTCGATGCGGTCGGATGAGGAGGACCTGGCAGGCTCCCAGCAGCATGGCACTGGAGGAGGGGCGACTTTCATGGGACAGTCCGGCGAAGATCGATCCTCGGCCACGGGGCCTGGGCCGTACCAGCCACCGGCATCCGGGCTTGCAGTCCCCCAGCTTGGGGAATCGGTCATTGAGGGGATTTTGCTGATCGCGCACGGGAGCCGTCGTCCGGCGGCGAATGCCGATCTGGTCACCCTGGCGGATTTGCTCGCGAGTGCTGAACCTCGGGCCCTGATTGAGGTTTCCTACCTGGAGCTCGCCGAGCCCGACATCCAGACTGGCGGGGCTCGGTGCGTCGAACGCGGGGCGGGGCGGGTCAGGATGCTCCCCTATTTTCTTTCCGCTGGTGCACACGTGGTCGAAGACCTGCGGGAACATCAGGCGGCCCTGGCGGAACGATTTCCCGGTGTCGAGTTCCAGCTGTGTCCCCACCTGGGGTTGCATCCGTTGATGGTTGAAATTGTGAGGCAGCGTCTTCGCCAGATCGCTCCCAGTCCGCCGGTGAACGTTTCCTGAACCCGGACCGCGCTCATGCCGTCCTCCACAGCGTCCCGCCGGGCTTCGCAGTACAACTCGCGGCGGGATCGACGCCGAATCCAGTGGGCGGTTCTCTCCCTGGCGATCGTGCTCATCGCGATGGCTGAGGCTCGCAAGCCGGAAAACTGGAACTGGCTCGCACCGGCCGCTTCGAGCGGTGGTTCTCGTACTGCATCGACAGGGCCCGCAGAGGCGGGGTGGGAATCTGACGAACTGGAGCCAGATCAGGTGCGGCTGATCGCACCCGACAAGCCTCCCGAGGGGCCCTCGTCGAACCCGCGGTGGCCCAGGGAACCCGAATTGCGGATTTCCCCGGGATTGCTCACGATGATCGCTGACAACCGGGTGGGAGTGCGGGCACAGGAGCGCCCCGCCCTGCTGGCGATGCTGGAACGGGCACGCACCGCCGGCAACCCGCGTCTTGGCGAGGCGGCCCAGGCAAATCTGCCGTTCGCCACGCTGATGAATGATCCGGGTGAGCACCGGGGCGAAATCGCGACTGTCGAGGGGGAACTGCGGCGCTACCAGGCAATTCCGGCGGGGGAAAACGACCTGGGACTCGACACGCTCTTCGAGGGCTGGCTCTTCACCGATGAGGCTGGCCGCACGAATCCCTACCGGGTTGTGTGTGCGAGCCGCACCGTGGGATTGGAGGAGGGGGGAGAAGTTCGCGAGCGGGTGCGCATCCCGGCTTACTTCTTCAAGCGGCTGATCTACGCGACAGCCCACGGTCAGCACTCGGCGCCGATGTTCGTGGGAGATCGGTTCGAGATTCTGCCCAAAAAAACCGGGGGCCGGAGTGATCCAGGGCGGAACGTTTCGCGTTTTCTCACACCGGCCACGGTCATTCTCGCTGCCCTCCTTGGGGGCTTGATCTACCTTGCCGCACATCATTTCTCGCGACAGGGGAATCGAGGCAACTCCGGCACTGGTGAGTGGCCGCTGGGTGAGGGCGAAAACCTGGCTGTGCAGGGTGGCTTGTCGGAACCGCTGCGCGACCCCAGGGAGTTTCTCGGCGAGTTGGCGACGAACGCTGAGGAGGAGCGGGGGGGGACGGGGGCGGACCAGCCTGGTCAGTGACAGGCGAATCGCAGGCCAGTGCCGGCCTCGGTTGCGGGGGTTTCGGGCGAGTCGCGGAGTTGGTCGTGGTGTGTCTCGAATCGGTCGCCATCGTTGGCGCTGGGGAGGTCTGCGGCGGCATTCGGATTTGGGCCCGCTGCCTTGAGGAAATCCTCGCTCGCGCGGTTCCCTGAGGTCGGGAACTGGAAGTGGGCGACCGAGGAGTTGCGCAGGAAAGCGAGGGGCTTGCCAGCCAGCCTCGGTTGGTCGAGATCCGGGCCGCCAACTGTCGAAATCGTGAGGGCGTTCTGATAGAGTCTGGTCGCGGTCCGTCGGGGACCGGTGGACTTGGGATTCAGGGAGGAGTGCTTGTGTCGAACAGGGTGGTCGGGGTCATTCCGGCACGTCTGGCTTCCACCCGGCTGCCCAGGAAACTCCTGCTGAGCGAGACTGGCCAGCCACTGCTGCAGCATACTTGGCAGGCTGCTGGGAAGTCGTCCGCGATCGATCAGTTGGTCATTGCGGCAGAGGAGCTGGAATTGGTCCAGGCGGCGCGAGCGTTTGGGGCCCAGTGCGAATTGACTGGAGCGCATCCCAGTGGCACTGACCGGATTGCTGAGGTAGTCGCCGGCTCGTTTCCCGAGTGCGAGATCGTGGTCAATATTCAGGGGGACGAGCCTGAGGTCGATCCGGATCACCTGGGGAAGTTGGTCGCGCTCCTGGAGGAGTTCCCCGATGCGTCCATGTCGACCCTGGCGACCCCGATTCGTGAGCGGGAGGTGCGTGAGAGTCCGTCGTGCGTCAAGGTGGTCTGCGGGCATGATGGACGGGCTCTCTATTTCAGTCGCAGCGTGATTCCCCATGTGCGAGATGGAGATACCGACCAGTTGCTGGTGGGTGACACTCCGTGGCTGCTGCACCTGGGGCTGTACGCGTATCGGCGGGAGTTTCTGCTGGGACTGACCCGGCGACCGGTTTCCCGACTGGAGCGACTGGAGAAGCTTGAACAGTTACGGGCACTTGAGGTGGGGGCCAGGATCCAGGTGGGCGTTGTGGAACACCCTGCCGTTGGCATCGACACTCC
>CAIUHT010000507.1 GCA_903898975.1 uncultured Planctomycetaceae bacterium | reverse complement strand
GCCGGTCACCGGGCAACCGGCTGTGTTGATCGACTTCCTGACATGCTCGATTCGCTGACTCGGTCGACCTGGTCAACCGCGTTGCTTGATCGAGAGTGTTGTCAGGTCGTTCGACTTACTTGGTCGTGCGGGGCTTGCCGGCGGCAGCGGGGGCCGCTGCGCGGGGGGCGGCGGCCCGGGGGCTCTTCGCCGGGGTCGCCGGTTCCTCGGCACTCGCCCCGGTCACACCCCCCTCATCCGCTTCGTCGGCAGGAGCTCCCTCGGCGGTCCGCACAGCGCCCGGCTTGCGTCCGGTGGTCCGCTTCTCGCCCCCCTGCACGGTGCCGGCGAGGATGTTCTCGACGCGGGCGTCATCCTTCAGCCCTTCGAAGACCTTCGCCACCGACTGCTGAACCTTCTCTTCGGTCAACTGCTCGCGGAGCATGTCTTCGACTTCGTCGAGCTTCTTGACCACCTGCTCGGTGTACCCTTCGCACAGCACCACCATGTACTGGGTGGCACCCACCTGCACGACGGGGGAGATCTCCCCTTCCTTCAGCTTGAAGACCACTTCTTCCAGCTTGTCGTTCCCGGCGTACCGCGGGATGGGGGGAATCACCCCGTCCAGCGACCGGCTGTTCGGGTCGATCGAGTACTCGCGGGCCAACCGGCCGAAGTCCTCGGGATTCGCCATCGCCTTGGCATGCACTTCGCGGGCCCGGCGGGGATTGTCGAACACGATCGCCTTGGCCTTCACCCGCGGACCGTAATTCCGCACAAAGGCCCGCTGCAGTTCCTTGTCGGAGATCTCGACCTTCTCGCCCGCCAGCTTCCGCAGCGCCAGCATCGGCCAGATGATGTCGTTGTAGTACTGGGGCGGAGTGACGTTCCGCTCGGTCTGCAGCATCTTCAGCCAGTTCTCCTCGTCGAGGTTGAACTTCTTGGCGATGCGGTTGACCTCGGCCTTCACCTCGGCGTTCGACACGCTGATCCCGTGCTGGTCACACGCCTGCTGGATGATCCGGCGATTGATCAGGTTGTCGAGGATCTCGGTCCCGTTCCGCGAGACGCATTCCTTCGCGAGATCTTCGTACGTGATCTTGTCGAGCTTGTTGCCGGTCTTGATGGTCGCCACGACCCGCTCGGTCTGAGCGTCGGCGGCGGGACGGGCTGCCGCCCCACCCTTCGCCGGTCCACCATCCTGGGCATGCCCGCCGGTGGGACGCAGGAACTGCATCGCCAGCCCGGCACACACCAGCACGCAGCCAGTGCCCAGAATCGCCCAGGTCCAATTCCGCGAACCACCCGCGGGACCCGTGCCGGTCAACACGTTGTTCTCGTTCATCACCCGAAACCTCCCTGCAATCGGCCCTGCCTGGGGCCAAGTTCACCCGATCCTGCATGCCCTTCCATAGGCACAGGGGCGGGTCTTGTAAGGCAAGCCCAAAAAAGGGTCAAGCGCTCTTTTTTGTAATTCCTGCGGCTGGAGTGGCCTGGCTGGCCCTCCCGCCACTCACGGGCACTCCCTCACCCACTCGGTCCCCAGCCCAACTGCCGCGGTTTTCCGCACAGAATGGCACGATTCGCCAGCTCCAGACCCCCTCTCTGCGCGCGCCGCTCCCGCCCAGACTGCTCTTGCAGCCCCGGGAAAAATTCCTCTACAAGCTTTTTCGGAAAGGACTCCCGCTGATGCCCACACGCCCATTGTTGGAACTGGCCCGCCTTGTTGAGGGGCGAATTGTCTCTGGTGAGCCCGGCGACATTCACGATGCCAACTCGCTCACGAACGCTGGGCCGGGCGAAATCACCTATGCCGTTGATGAGAAGAACCTCCGCCGGGTGAAAGACTCCCGCGCCGGGGCGTGCCTCATTCAAGAGAAGTTCGCCACTCACGCCGAGCTGCAGGATGTGACCCCGGTGCTGGTCGCGGTCGCCGACCCGCTCGACGCCTTCCTCAAGATTCTCGCCCAATATCGGCCGCAACCGTCGCGGCCCGAGCTGGGCATTTCTCCCGCCGCCCACGTCGACCCCACCGCCCGCGTGGGAAAACAGACCAACATCCATCCCGGCGCGGTGCTGAGCGCGGGAGTGGTGGTGGGTGACCGTTGCGAGATTCATCCCGGGGTGGTGCTGGGGGCCGGGGCCCGCGTCGGGAATGACTGCGTGCTGCATCCCCACGTGGTGCTCTACGCCGGGGTCGAGATCCAGGATCGCGTCATCATTCACGCCGGGGCGGTGCTGGGAGCCGACGGGTTTGGCTATCGCTTCCGCGGCGGTCGGTTCGAAAAGATCCCGCAGCTGGGGACCGTGCTGGTCGATTCCGACGTCGAGATTGGAGCCAACACCACGATCGACCGGGGGGCAATCGGACCCACCCGCGTGGGAGCCGGGACCAAGCTCGACAACCAGGTGATGATCGGGCACAACTGCCAGTTGGGCCGGCACAATGTCTTCGCCTCGCAGGTCGGACTCGCCGGGTCGGTCACCACGGGTGATTACGTGCGGCTGGCCGGCCAGGTGGGCGTCGCCGACCACATCGAGATTGGCCAGGGGGCGACCGTGGGGGCCAAGGCCGGGGTGCTGCGGAACATTCCCGCGGGTGAGACCCAGGTTGGCATTCCCGCCCGCCCCGAGAAAGAGGAGTTTCGCATTGTGATGGCGACCTCCCGCACGCCCGAAATGCGGCAAACGCTCCGCGCCGTCGAAGAGCGACTCCAGCGCGTCGAGCAGCAACTCGCCTCACCTCCAGGAGCGGGCTCTTGAGCACACTGCTGCAACCACTCGCCGATCTGCCCGCCTCACCCCAGCGGCGGGTTGAGCCCGGGCAGACCGTGGGCCTGCTGGCCGGGGCGGGACGATTTCCGATTGTCTTCGCCCAGGCGGCCCGTCGGCAGGGCTACCGCGTCCACTGCCTGGGAGTCGATGGCATGGCCAGCGACGAACTGCGGAACAGTTGCGACGCCTGCGAGTTCCTGCCACTGGCCCGGATTGGCCAGGCGATCCGCCGCTTCCACCGCGCCCATGTCCGCCGCATTGTGATGGCGGGCAAGATTGAAAAGGTGGTGCTGGTCCGGCCGTTTCTCTTCTGGCGGCTGCTCCCCGACCTGCGGACCCTGCACATGTGGTTCCGCTACGCCACGGGGAACAAGAAGGACGACACCCTGCTGCTGGCGGTCATTCGCGAATTCGAACGCGATGGCCTGCAATTCGACTCGGCCCTCGATTACTGCCCGGAGTTGCTCGTGAGCCACGGATTCCTGACACGCCGCAAACCGACCGCCACTCAATGGAAAGACATCTGCTTTGGCTGGGAACTGGCCAAGGAGATGGGCCGGCTCGACATTGGCCAGAGCGTGATGGTCAAGGAAACCGCCGTGCTGGCGGTCGAGGCGATTGAAGGGACCGACCAATGCATCCGGCGGGCGGGAGAACTTTGCCGCCGCGGTGGCTTCACGGTGGTCAAGGTGGCGAAACCGCAGCAGGACCGGCGGTTCGATGTGCCGACGATTGGCCAGCAGACCATCCAGACGATGCGGGAATGCGGAGCCAAGGTGCTGGCCATTGAAGGGGGCCAGACCATCGTCATCGACCAGGACGAAGTGGTGCGCCAAGCCGAAGAGGCGGGCATCACCATCGTCGCGGTCAACCCCGCCGAAATGCAACTCCGGTCCGCCGCGTAAGCCAGCGACCGTCGCCTGAGTGTCCAGCGCTCGTCGAGCCCAAGACCGGCATGACGAGGATGGTTGTGGCCCGCTCGATGGTGGCCCGCTCGCCTGCGGCCAGTCAGGCGATACCCAGCCAGGCGATACCCAGTCAGGCCATACTCAGTAACGCCATCGTCAGCGATGTCGGAGCCAGGGGCGGCCCGGCCAGCGCCCCGTTGTCAGGGGCGCCGGCCGAGTCTGGCCACGGTCCACGCCAGACCGCTCGACTGAAACGTCAGTCGTCGTCGCGAAGTGAGCCTGCGGGGCCCTCGCGTGGTGCGAGGACGGTTCCCGGTTCTCCCCGCTCCGACACTGGCGGAATGGGCAAGCCGTGCCAGTTCTCGGGGAGCGGTGCGTCGATCGAGATGTCGTCGTACCGCACGGGGTGCTTGAGCATCAGCCGACAGGCATGCAGGGCAATCGGTGCGTCGCGCTCCAGGTTCGCCAGTTCGATCGGGTCGCTGGGGACAGGCTCGGGAAGCGGCTCCAGCCGTTGCTGGGCCCCGTACTGGCGATCGCCCAGCACCGGCCAGCCCCGCGAGGCCAACTGCACACGGATCTGATGCATCCGCCCCGTGTCGAGTTCAATTTCGAGCCCGGTCAGGGGACCGTTCGCTCCGGCCCCGCGAGCCAGCACGCGGTACCTGAGCCGGGCTTCGCGAGCCCCGGGGGTGTTGGCTGTCACCACGCGCACATGGGCGGCATCGGGGTCTTTCAGCAGCCAGTCGACAAGTTCGCCCGTGGGGCCGGGGGGGTGGCCCTCGACCACGGCGAGGTACAGCTTGCGAACCCGGCGTTCACGGAACATTTCCGCCAGCCGCGCGGCACACTTCGAGTTCCGCGCGAAGACGACAACCCCGGAAACGGGCCGGTCGAGCCGATGGGGAATACCCAGGTAGACATTGCCCGGCTTGAGATGCTGCAGGCGCAGATGCTCTTTGACCTGCCGTTCGAGCGTGGGGATGTGCGGAATGGCTCCCACGGTCAACAGCCCGGCCGGCTTGTGAAACGCGAGGAGCGGCCCATCTTCGAGCAGGGGCACCAGGGGGGGGCCACCCACGGGAGGTGGCGGGCCGACAGGAGCGGGTTCGGGAGCAGGCTGAGCGCCCTCGGCGGTCTCGGCTGGTGAGTGATCGACGCGATCGGTCGCAGCCAGTGAGGAGACACCTGCGCCGTTCGGAACCAGCAGCGGTTCGCTGACCGCAGGTGTTTCCACGGGAGCGGGTGCCACAGGGGAAGGCTCGCGAGCCTGTGCTGGGGCGTGGTCGTAGGTGTGAGCGACAGGCTGGGGCGTGGGCTGCACAGCCACCGCAGCGGTGACCAGGTCGCCGACCGGATGGCCAACCGGGTCAGTCGGTTGGTCACTCGTGGAGAGAGTGCCCTGCGGAGCGACATGGTCGGACCCGCTGGGGGCGTCGCCCTCGGGAGGGGTGAAGACTGCCGTCGGCACAGGCGCAACTCCTGGCGTCACGGCTGAGATTTCCTCGGGAGTCACTGCCGAAACAACTGCCGGGGCGACTTCGGCGGCCACTTCGGTGGCGACTTCGGGAGCTGTTCGCTTGCGGTCGCGTTTCTTCGGCTTGGCAGCCTTGGGAGTGGGAGCCGCAGGCAGCGCTGAGGAAGTCTCGGCATTCGGAGGGGTGAGCAATTCTGAATCGGGGGTCTGCTCAACCGGGGGCTCGCCAGAGAAGGCGCGAGACTCGTCGCGGGGACGGTCGGAGCGTCCCTCGGGGCCGCGTTGCGGACCGCGATTTGCCCGAAACGGAGGGCGATCACCGCGCGGCCCGGGCTTGCCGTAACCTCCTTCAGAACGCCGCCCACCCGCGTCACCGCGTTGACCATACGGCCGAGAACCTGACGGGCGACCCCGATTCCCATAGCGGGGACGATCGCCCGATGACGATCCTCCCTCAGACGATTGCGCATCACCCGACCGCGGTGGTCCACCATACGGACGGCGATCGGACGGACGGGGGCGATTCCCGTAG